>CAMHIM010000039.1 GCA_946185225.1 uncultured Prevotellaceae bacterium | reverse complement strand
TCGTGACCTCCAGCGTGACAGGCTGGCATTCTAACCTACTGAACTAACGCACCAAACCGTTTTGTGCGCTAACGAAGAAGCGGTGCGTACGAGGCTCGAACTCGTGACCTCCAGCGTGACAGGCTGGCATTCTAACCTACTGAACTAACGCACCAAGGCTTCGTTTTTTCGTTTGCGGATGCAAAGGTAGGAAGAAAATCTGAATCCGCAAAACTTTTCTTCATTTTTTTACAAAAAAGTCTGTAGCAGTCGGGCTGGATGAAAAGCCTTCCCGTCGTAGAGCCAGTCCTTCAGTTCGGCGGAGCTCTGCCAGCCAGCCTTGGAAAAGAGGTTCAGGGAGGCTGTATTACCGACATCGACATAGACGTAGAGCTGATGCAGGTGAAGAATCTCCGACGCATAGTGCGACAGCTGCCGCAACGCCTCTGTGGCATAGCCGCGACGGCGATAGGCGTTCTCGATGACAATGCCCACCTCAGCCTTGCGGTTACGGGCGTCGAAGTCCACAAGGTCGACGATGCCCACAGCATTGCCCTCCCCGTTCTCTACCATCAGCCGCACCTGCTTATCAGCAAAAATGTCGCCGACGGCATGAGCCACATAGTCGTGCAGCGCATAACGGGAATAGGGAACGTTGGTCGTACCGACATTCCACAGTTCCACATCGTTCTCTATGCGGTAGAGCATGTCCAGGTCCTCGGGTTCGATGGCCCGCAGCCGTACTTGTCTTTCTTTGTTCATAGGTGCAGTTTCTTGCGTAACAGGTCTATCAGCGCGATGAAAGCACGAAAGTAGATTGCGAGCTTCACCGGCAGCGTGTAGAACAGGCTCAGATGACTGTAGTGCTTCCGGAAGAAGATGAGCATGGCCTGGTAGAACACGTGGACGTAGCGGAAGTCGGTCTTGGTGGTCGACTTGCCCTTGTAGTGTATGATGGGCAGCGGCAGGTACCAGTTCTCCCAGCCGCCCTTCAACAGACGGTAGGAAAGGTCGATGTCCTCGCCATACATGAAAAAGTCCTCATCAAGTAGTCCCACCTGATTGAGTGCCTCCCGGCGGAGCAGACAGAATGCACCGCTCACCACCTCTATACGGCAGGGGACGTCCCAGGGGAGGTGACTCATGTAGTAGCGTTTGGGGAAGCCCAGCATCTTCAGTGCTGACACCCACGGCGTAGGAATGGCACGACGAGACTCAGGCGCACGGGTACCCTGTTCGTCCAGCATCATCACCCCCGCCCCACCCGCCTGGGGATGCTCATCCATGAAGCGGACAGCCTTCAGTAGCGTGTCTTTCTCAATGCGCGTATCGGGGTTCAGTAGCAACACATAGGTGGAATGCGACAGGCTGATGGCCTGGTTGTTGGCACAGGAGAAGCCGAGATTCTCCTCGTTGGCTATGAAGCGCACCTCGGGATAACGGGGAGAAAGTACCGCCAGGGTATCGTCCGTGGAGGCATTGTCGACGACAAACACCTCGGCCTCCATGCCGTTCATGGCTTCTCGGACACTCTCCAGACACTTATCCAGATAGCGGCGCACGTTATAGCTGACAATGACAATGCTCAGTTTCATAACTCTACTTCAGTCAGGCAGCGGTCGAGGCTGGGATACACAAAGGGAAGGCAGATGGCGGTAATGATGGCAAGGTAGCCGAAAGAGGACGTCAGGGTAAGGTAGTAGAACAGGACGTTCAGCAACAAGGGGACCTCCAGCAGCAACAGCCGGACAATGCCCCACTGCAGCAGAGCCTGTGAGCCACGGTTCCTCAGGTCGTTGCTTACCTTGCTGAACTTCACCAGCCGAAGGGCAACGACCATGCACAGCGGCGTGAGGAGCTCCATGAGCGTCAGTATCCAGAATTCCGTCTGCCCCCGACCACCGAGAGCGCCGGTCACGCCAAATTCCAGGAGGCCATCCAGTACTTCGAAGAAAAGCACAAGCAGCAGGGCGTCGACAACGACAGCCCAGAAGCAGAGTAGCAGTATTTTTCGTGTATGTTCCATATCTCTCGACTTGATGTATTCTTATCCTTCAAAAGGCGTACGGTTCACGATGGAGCGTCCGAGCGTCACCTCATCGGTATACTCCAGCTCGTCGCCCACCGAAATGCCACGGGCAATGATGCTCAGCTTCACGCCATAGCCCGACAGTTTCCTATATATATAGAAATTGGTGGTGTCGCCCTCCATCGTGGAGCTGAGAGCCAGAATAACCTCCTTGACCTCTCCCGAGGCGACGCGCTCCACCAGGGAGTCTATCTCCAAGTCGCTCGGACCTATGCCATCCATCGGCGATATGACGCCGCCCAGCACGTGATAGAGCCCGTTGAACTGCTGGGTATTCTCGACAGCCAGAACATCCTGAATGTTCTCCACCACACACACCAAGCTCCTGTCACGACGAGGGTCGCTACAGATGGGACATGTGTCGCTGTCGCTGATGTTGTGGCATGTCCGGCAATGCCTGACTTCCCGGCGAAGCCGGCTGACGGCATCGGCAAAGCGGATTACCTCCTCCGTGTCGCGACGCAAAAGATGAAGCACCAGGCGCAAAGCCGTCTTGCGGCCGATGCCCGGTAACTTGGAGAACTCGCTGACGGCCTGTTCCAGAAGATGTGAGGGGTATTGTTGTTGCATATCGTTATTCTGTGTTCTATCCTTCTATTTCCGATAATTCCAGCCAGCGCATCCCCTTAGCGTCCAGCTCGTCCTTGAGGGCGGGCAGACGGATGCTCTTCGCCGTCAGCTCCTCTACTGACAGCGTCCCGCTGCAGAGAGCCTCCTCCAGTTGACGCTGCTCTTCTTCCAGCGCAGCAATCTCCCGTTCCAGCTGTTCGAACTCACGCTTCTCCTTGTAGGACATACGCCGACGTTGTCCTTCCTGTCGCTCGTTCCTCCTGACGGCCGGCTGCCTGTCAGTTTTCTCTGCAGACTTGGACGAGGCCGGCTGCAGGGCGAGCCACCGACGGTACTGAGTGTAGTTGCCAGGAAAGTCCTGAATGACGCCAGCTCCACGGAACACCAGCAGGTGGTCAACAACCTTGTCCATGAAGTAGCGGTCATGGCTGACGACAATGACGCACCCAGGAAAATCCTGCAGATACTCCTCCAGAATCTGAAGGGTAACGATGTCCAAGTCGTTCGTCGGCTCGTCCAGCACCAGGAAGTTTGGGTTTTTCATCAGCACCGTGCAGAGATACAGTTTCCGGCGCTCGCCGCCGCTCAGTTTATAGACATAGTTGTGCTGTTGCTCAGGGGAAAAGAGGAAGTACTGCAGAAACTGGCTGGCCGAATAGTGGCGGCCGCCGCCCAGGTCAATGTACTCCGCAATGTTTTTCACCACATCGATGACCTTTGTCTGCTCATCAAACTGCAGACCTTCCTGCGAGAAGTACCCGAAGCGGACGGTATCGCCAATATCAAACCGTCCGGAGTCTGGCGTGACAAGGCCGAGGAGCATCTTGACAAAGGTGGACTTACCCGTTCCGTTGTTACCAACAATGCCCATCTTCTCGTAACGGGAGAAGTTGTAGTAGAAGTCCTTCAACAAGACATGGTCGTCGTACTGCTTTGACACATACTGACACTCAAATATCTTGCTGCCTATATACACGTTGGAGGACTTCAGGCGCAGCTGGCGCTCCTCCATCCGCTGCCGCGCAACCTTCTCCAGCTCGTAGAACGCCTCCTCACGATAACGGGCCTTATGACCGCGCGCCTGAGGCATGCGGCGCATCCACTCCAGTTCCGTACGATAGAGGTTGTTGGCACGGGCTATCTCTGCCCGACGGTTGTCAATGCGCTCCTGACGCTTCTCCAGATAATAGGAATAGTTTCCCTTATATGTATAGACGGTATGGTCGTCCAGTTCCAGTATCACCGAGCACACCCTGTCCAGAAAGAAGCGGTCGTGGGTCACCATCAGCAATGCCCTGCTCCTGCCCTGGAAGTGTCCCTCGGCAGAACGACCGTGCTGCAGGTACCCCTCCAGCCACTCTATCATCTCCAGGTCAAGATGGTTTGTGGGCTCGTCTAGAATGAGCAGGTCTGGGTCGGTCAGCAACACGTTTGCCAGCGCGACACGCTTCTGCTGCCCGCCGCTGAGCTGTCCCATGGGCTGGTTCAGATTGCTAATCTTCAACTGGGTCAGCACCTGCTTGGCACGAAGAACCTTCTCCGGGTTGCCCTCATGGTTAAAGCACGCATCCAGCACACTGTCGTCAGGAGAGAAATGCGGCGACTGCTCCAGAAAACCCAGACGAATGTCACGCCGGAAGATAATATCTCCTGCGTCATAGCCTTCCTTGCCCGCCAGGATGGAGAGCAGTGTCGACTTGCCCGTACCGTTCTTCGCTATCAGCCCCACACGCTGACCTTCGGCAATGGAGAACGAGAGGTCCTCAAAGAGCGTCAGGGCTCCAAACGACTTACTAAGCCCCTGAACGTCCAGATAAGGAGTATCCTTAGCCATTGAGCGACTGGTTGATTTGACCGATGTAGTCGAGAACCTCTTCCCTGCCCAAACGTTTCTCGGCAGATGTCACAAAATAGGGAGGCAACTCCTCCCACGTTTCCAGAAGCACCTGCTTGTATGCCTCTACCTGCTGGTTCACCTTTTGGGTCGAAAGTTTGTCGGCCTTTGTGAAAACAATGGCAAAGGGTATGCTGGACTGTCCCAGCCAGTTGATGAACTCCAGGTCAATCTTCTGTGCCTCCAGACGTATGTCTATCAGCACGAAAACGTTGACAAGCTGCTCACGCTGGAGCAGATAGCCGCGTATCATCTGGTCAAGCTTGGCCACCTCTGTCTTCGAACGCTTGGCAAAGCCGTAACCAGGAAGGTCCACCAGGTACCACTCCCGATTGATAAGGAAATGATTGATAAGCAGGGTCTTCCCTGGCGTCGAACTGGTCTTCGCCAATTTCTTGTTGCGGCAAAGCATGTTAATAAGACTCGACTTGCCAACATTCGAACGACCGATAAAAGCATATTCCGGCTTATTATCGTTGGGACACATACTCACTCGGGGAGAACTCAGGGTAAACTCTGCAGTCTTGATATCCATCTTATTTCTCGTATTTCTGCTGCAAAGGTACGATTAAGCATGCATAATACAAAAAAAAAAACGAAAAACTTGTGCGGTAAAGAAAAAAGCATTACCTTTGCAGAAGTTTTTACGAACGGTGTTTCCATCCGCGAAACACTTTCCACACTTTTTCAGTAATTATCCGAATACTTTAATCCGTGATATAACTATGTACACAAAAGAAGAATTAGAGTCAATGGAGGCAACCCAGCTATTGGGGATTGCCGAACAATACGGCGTCAAGGTCGCACAGAACGACAACCTGGAGACGGTCATATACGAGATTCTGGACAGGGCGGCTGAAGCAAGCGCCAGCAACGTCACAGAGGCTCCCAAGCGCAAGCGCACACGCATTGTCAAGAAGGACACAGACCGCGTATATACCGTAAAAGGCAAGGATGGCGAGAACTTTGACGTCAAGACAAGGGGCAACAAAACTGCAGAGCCAACCCCTCTATTTATAGACCCCGTTCCAGCAGCAGAAGAGAAAACTGCTGAGGAAGAACCGAAGCCTGCCCCCAAGAAGCGCGGGCGCAAGTCGAAGGCGGAACTGGCAGCCATTGCGGAAGCCGAGGCCGCCAAGAAGGCTGCAGAGGAAAAGACCGAGGCAGGGAAAGAAGCAGATGCCACGGAGCCTACAGCAGAAGTCACTCCTGAGACTACCCCCGAGCCCATTCCCGACGTCCCCAGCAATGAGGCTCCCGACGAGGCTCTCCTGGAACAGCTGCAGGAGAAAATGGAGCAGCACAACAAGACGGACGAAAACCGACAGATGGTTCCTAACGGCGTCTGGGAAGGCGACCCGGGAGACGGAACAGACTTCATTACAGTTGTAGACCTGCCCATCGAAGACCAAGGGGCCATTCCGACACTGGACATCTTCGACCGCCCCGTCACACAGCAAGACGTACAGCCAGTTGCCTCAAGAACGGCACCCAGAAACGCACAACAGGGAAAATACGACTTCGGAAACATCATCACCGCTAACGGTGTGCTTGAAATTCTTCAAGACGGTTACGGATTCCTTCGATCCAGCGACTATAATTACCTGTCGTCGCCTGACGATGTGTACGTTTCACCTCAGCAAATCAAGCGATACAGCCTGAAGACGGGAGACGTCGTGGAGTGCACCGTAAGACCGCCCTACGAGAACGAGAAATACTTTGCTCTCACCGACATCAACTCCATTAACGGGCGCAACCCTGCAGAGGTCCGCGACCGCGTATCCTTCGAGCACCTCACACCACTCTTCCCGGAAGAGAAGTTCAACCTCTGCGGAAATCCTGCCACCAGCAATCTCTCCGTAAGGGTCGTTGACCTCTTCGCACCTATCGGCAAAGGACAGCGAGCACTCATCGTTGCACAGCCTAAGACCGGTAAGACCATCCTCATGAAAGACATCGCCAACGCCATTGCCGCCAACCACCCAGAGGCATACATCATGATGCTACTCATTGACGAACGACCCGAGGAGGTGACCGACATGAGTCGCACCGTCAACGCTGAGGTCATTGCTTCAACCTTCGACGAACCGGCAGACAGACACGTAAAGATTGCAGGTATCGTACTGGAAAAGGCCAAGCGCATGGTGGAATGCGGACACGATGTCGTCATCTTCCTCGACTCCATCACCCGACTGGCGCGCGCCTATAATACAGTATCACCCGCCAGCGGAAAGGTGCTTACTGGCGGTGTCGACGCCAACGCACTACAGAAACCCAAGCGCTTCTTCGGTGCGGCACGTAACATTGAAGGTGGCGGATCGCTGACGATTATTGCTACGGCACTCATCGATACTGGAAGCAAAATGGACGAGGTCATCTTCGAGGAATTCAAGGGTACGGGCAACTCGGAGCTCCAGCTCTCACGTGCACTCAGCAACAAGCGCATCTTCCCCGCCATCGACCTGGTACAGTCGTCAACACGTCGCGACGACCTGCTTCAGGACCAGACAACGCTCAATCGCATGTGGATTATCAGAAAGGTAATTGCCGAGATGAACCCGATGGAGGCCATGAATACCATGCGCGACAGACTCATTCAAAGCCGTAACAACGAGGAATTCCTCCTGTCAATAAACGGATAAAAAGAACAAGACCCCTTGCAATTAGCGCAGTTCCCGACAGGAACTGCGCTATTTTTTATGACACAAGCACAATTCTCAGTACCTGACGGGTCTGGGCTGTCACCTGGCAGCGGTCGTCTATACGGCGTCCCACAACCCAAACGATACGTCCATGAACATCGGTAACAACAATCTGACGCCTACGGTCAAACCGCGACAAATGAAGATCAGTCAGGTAATTGCTCAACAGCCGACTGCCCTTCATGCCATACGGAAAGAAGCGATCACCGGCCTGTACCGGACGGATGGTCAACGGAAAAGGAACGGTTGCAGCATCAAGCGTTGCCACCTGAGGCACCTTGCTCACTTGAACGTCATCAACAAGTTCCATACGGAAACGGATATCATCATGATAGCAATAGGTTCCCTGTTCGGGAACAACAAGTGTCGGCAACGGCTCCTGCAGGGGTTCTATTACAACAAAGTTTCTATTTATCAGTAATTCATGACTATCAGACTTCCAAATAGTTCCATCACTTTTATTCAAGCAACGATAGACCTCTTTCACTTGGGTTCCTGAGAAGCCATAGCGGCGCATCATTTCAAACAGAACCGCTTCCGGAGAGGGAGTCTCCAGCAGAGAGGCTATACTCACTTTCCCATTATTCAGAAGATGACTGATAGAGTCACCGACAGAAGCATCATACACCATTCGCACCTCTTGCAACCACTCGGACATTTCGCTAATATGACGGTCGACGGCAGGATTCAGCGTCCGAAGCATGGGCAGGACGTTCAGACGTATCTTGTTGCGTAGCACTTCGTCCTCCAGATTAGTAGAGTCGGTCACATAATCCTGTCCGATGGATTCAAGATATTTTACAATCTCTTCCCTGCCGACGCACAACAACGGGCGGACAACATAATCGTGTATGGGACGAATGCCGCAAAGACCATCAAGACCTGTTCCCCGAAGCATGTTCAGCAGTACCGTCTCCACAGAGTCGTCCCGATGGTGGGCCACACATATCGTGTCTGCTCCGACATCTTGGCGTAACTGCTCAAAATAACGGTAGCGAAGTTCACGGGCAGCCATTTCAATGCTTACTTGATGTAAAGATGCGTATTCCTCTGTATCAAAATGAATTAAATGAATAGGCACATCTCGCTCCTTACAGAGATTCTGTACAAACTGCTCGTCCCTGTCCGACTCGTCCCCCCTCAAATGGAAATTGCAATGGACGGCTTCTACCCGGTACCCCAGACGCAGCATAATCAGTAATAGAGCAACGCTGTCAGCCCCGCCGCTCAATGCAACGAGATGCAGTCCCTCCGAGGAGAGCAACTGGTGCTGCTCGATAAAAGCGGCGATTTTATTCCACATAAACAACAAGTCCCTTCAGGTATTCTCCTTCTGGATGATAGATATTGATGGGATGATCGGCTGGCTGATGCAGCTGATGCAGTATGCGCACCTTGCGGCCTGCCTGGGCGGCGGCAGTAAAGACGGCATTGCGGAAATGGTCCTTTGTCACAACCTGAGAGCAAGAGAAGGTAAAGAGAATTCCTCCCGGCTGTATTCTCTCGAAAGCCTTGACGTTCAGCCGAGTATATCCCTTCAAGGCATTGTGCAAGGCACCGCGGTGTTTGGCAAAGGCGGGAGGGTCAAGGATAATAAGGTCATAACGATTGCCTGCTTTCTCCAGATACTTGAAAGCATCTTCACAGAAGGCCTCATGGCGCGTGTCGTCCGGGAAATTCAAGGCCACATTACGATTCGTCAGTTCTATAGCTTTTGCGGAGCTGTCAACGGAGTGGACGAGTTCAGCACCGCCACGCATAGCGTAGAAAGAGAAACCACCGGTATAGCAGAACATATTCAATACTCGTCTGCCCTTGGAATACAGTTCCAGCAGCGCACGGTTCTCACGCTGGTCAACGAAGAAGCCGGTTTTCTGTCCACGAAGCCAGTCAACATAGAACAGCAGCCCGTTCTCCATTGCGATGTTGTCCGTACAACCGCCATACAGGAATCCGTTCTCCGGCTCCATGAACGGCAGCGTAGTCTCGCTCTTGTAATACACATTCTCAATCCGGCCCTCAAAGACCTTCATCAACTGGGAGGCAATGACCTTACGACTGATGTGCATGCCTATGCTATGAGCCTGCATGACGGCAGTCTTTCCATAGATGTCAATAATCAGACCTGGCAGATTGTCACCCTCGCCATGTACCAGGCGATAGGCATTTGTGACAGGCGATTCCGCTAAGCCGATAGCCTTTCGCATCTTCAGGGCCGACGATATCCGACTATACCAGAAGGCATCGTCAACAGGAACGTCACTGAACGTGAGAACACGGACAGTGATAGAGCCTTCCTGATAATGGCCGACAGCGATGAAATCGCCTTTACCGGTCAGCACACGCACGACATCACCATCGACTACATCACTATCTACATGGTGGATAGCACCAGAGAAAACCCACGGATGAAAACGGAACAGGCTTTCTTCTTTTCCATACTTCAGATATACATTTTTCATCATGCTTCTTCCGTCTTTATCAGTTCGTAATCATGTGTTGAGACCAGACGCATCAGTTCCTCGTAGAGGCGAATACACGCCCACGCATCAATAGCGGCATACTGCTTCTGCCTTTCGTTAAGGGTCTCTGCTTCCCAGTTCGTCAGCCGCTGGGTCTTGCTGATTCGCTCGCCGAACATGTTGGCATAGAGTTTCTGAAGACTCAAGTCTTCTATGCCAATCTCACGTACATGCTCCTGCAAGTCTATGAAATTACCAGGCATAAATGCGCCAATTCTATGGAGGCTGTTGAAGTCATCATGAAGTGAAAGGCCTATTTTCGGCACTGTCGTATCTTCCAGGAGGCGTCTGACAGCCGGAGTCAGTCCCGTCCTGTTCAGACGGAACAGGAAACAAGTGTCGTAGGTGGACACCTGAAGGAGGGAGACCTTATAAGAGGAGCCTTTCTTGAACGATGGGCGCGTTTCCGTATCAACACCAAGAACAGGCATCGTCAACAGATAATTCACTGCCTTTTCGGCATCATGAGCTGTTGTTATCACAAAAATTCGTCCTTGAAAAACAACCTGGGGAAGCGATGAAATCTTTGCTTTTTCGTACTTGTCGTATATGGTTTTTCTCATTTATTCTATTTTTATGGTGCAAAAATACAAAATAAATCATAATTACTCGCTCGCAAATCATATTTTTTATTACTTTTGCATGTACATAAGCAGAAGAACAAATCATGGCAAAGAAAAAGAAAAATCAGCAGAAGGTCTCTTTCATGGAGGCTCTTGGCATCAAAAATATCATTCACAACGACATCATACACTTTTTCATCGGCATTATACTGCTTGCCGTCTCCATCTACTTCATGCTGTCGTTCATTTCCTTCTTCTCAACAGGCGCTGCTGACCAAAGTCTCATAGAGAACAGCGTGGAAGGGGAAATCATGAACAAAGAGCGTATCTTTGAGAATTATTGCGGTTCCATAGGTGCCTATACGGCATTCTTTTTTGTCAAGCGTTGTTTTGGTATTGCGGCCTTTATGATACCGGCATTCCTCCTGGTACTGTCCATGCACCTCATGAGAGCATACAAGGTGGGACTGCTGAAATGGTTCATGTGCATGATGGTCTTCATGATATGGGCATCTGTCACCATGGCGAAATTCCTTACACCGCTGTTTACCAACAGTCATTTCAACCCAGGAGGAGACCACGGCGTGTTTATATGCCAAACCATAGAGAACATGGTTGGTTCTCCAGGACTTACCGCACTTCTGGCCATTATCGCCATAGCCTTCCTCACCTACCTCAGTGCAGAGACCATTTACATCATCCGAAGAATTCTGAACCCGACGATTCTGCTCAAAAAGGTTAGTTTCAGAATTACCAATAACGACAACACGTCGGACGAAGAGCCTGAAGGGACCTACACCCTTGATACGAACGAGGACCCGACGACGTTTGACGACCCTACAGTCCAGATTGTCGAGTTCCATGAGGATACGGAAAAGAACGGTGGCGACTCCAATCTTCAGGACACCAGCAACAAGAGTGAAGAAGATACAGACAAGAAGGAGCCGCATTTTGACGTCGACCAGACAAAGGAAGAAAAAGAAGCTGACGGCAACGTGCTCGTCGGCGAACAGAAGCTGGAGCCTTACGACCCGAAAAGGGAATTGGAGAACTACCACTATCCCACCCTTGACTTGCTGAAAGTCTATGAGGATGACGGGAAGCCCTATATAGACATGGAGGAGCAGACGAAGAACAAGAACCGCATCGTTGAAGTCCTGCGTAACTTCGGCATTGAAATCTCCAGTATCAAGGCTACCGTCGGACCTACCATCACCTTATATGAAATAACTCCTGCACAGGGTGTACGTATCTCCAGGATACGCAACCTGGAAGACGACATCGCACTGAGTCTGAAAGCACTGGGCATTCGTATCATCGCTCCCATCCCGGGTAAAGGTACCATCGGCATTGAAGTGCCTAACGAAAAGAAGAACACGGTATCCATGCAGAGCGTACTGAATTCCAAGAAGTTCCAGGAGACGACAATGGACCTCCCCTGTGCCATGGGCAAAACCATTACCAATGAGGTGTTCATGTTCGACTTAACCAAAGCACCGCACCTGCTGGTGGCCGGCGCTACAGGACAGGGAAAATCCGTAGGACTGAATGCCATCCTGACCTCTCTGCTGTACAAGAAGCATCCTGCCGAACTGAAGATTGTCCTTGTTGACCCGAAGATGGTTGAATTCAGTATCTATAAGAGTATTGACAAGCACTTCCTGGCTGCACTTCCCGAAGAATCGGAGACTCCCATCATTACCGATACGTCGAAAGTGGTGCGTACCCTGAACTCGCTTTGCGTGGAGATGGATGCCAGGTACGAACTGCTGATGGCTGCCGGAGAGCGCAACATCAAGGACTACAACAAGAAGTTCATTGCCAGAAGACTGAATCCTGAGAAAGGTCATAAGTTCATGCCTTATATCGTAGTGGTTATTGACGAATATGGCGATCTGATTATGACGGCAGGAAAGGAAATAGAACTCCCCATAGCACGCATCGCCCAGAAAGCACGTGCAGTAGGCATACACATGATTATAGCCACACAGCGTCCTACGACCAACATTATCACGGGTACCATCAAGGCCAACTTCCCGGCGCGCGTCGCCTTCAAAGTCAGCCAGGGCATTGACTCCAAGACCATTCTCGATCGTATGGGGGCCCAGCAGTTAATAGGACGCGGCGACATGCTCTATCTTCAGGGCAACGACCCTATTCGCGTGCAATGTGCCTTCGTAGACACGCCGGAGGTGGACGCCATCAACCAGTTCATCGCCCAACAGCAGGGATACTCCGAGCCGTTTGAGCTACCGGAACCCGTGATGGACGAATCGTCCGACATAGGCGGCGGCAATGACGTCGACATGGGACACCTTGACCCGATGTTCGAAGACGCAGCACGTCTCATCGTCATGTCACAGCAAGGGTCCACCAGCCTTATTCAACGCAAGTTCGCCATCGGATACAACCGTGCCGGACGCCTTATGGACCAACTGGAGAAAGCGGGCATTGTCGGTGCTGCCCACGGGTCCAAGCCACGTGAAGTACTGATTCAGGACGAGGTAAGTCTGGACAACCTGATAAGTTCGCTGAGAGGTAGATAAACTACATTATATATAAATAATAAGTAATATGAGAAAGATTGCGATTCTGATGATAACCATGCTCTGCACGTTCTGCTATGGACAGACTGCCAAGAGCGTACTCGACAAAGCTGCAGCAGCCGTCAGCAACAAGAGCGGCGTGTCTGCCGATTTCACCATGACGGGACTGAACGGCACCACTCATGGGACGATTGTAGTCAAGGGGAAAAAATTCCACGCCACCACACCACAAGCCTCCATCTGGTTTGACGGGAAAACACAATGGACATATATGAAGAAGAATGACGAGGTAAACATCAGCACTCCCACACACGCACAGCTGCAGGCCATCAACCCATACAACTTCATCAACATGTACAAACAAGGCTTCCAGTACACCATGAACAATACGGGAAAGGAATATGTCGTTCATCTGACGGCCAGCGACAAGTCACGCAAGATACAGGAACTCTTCATCAATGTGGACAAGAAAAACTACACACCAACGCAGGTAAAGATGCTACAAGGCAAGAAGTGGATTACCTTTGTTATCAGCAATTTGAAGAAAACAAATGCTGCCGATGCCACCTTCCGGTTCAGTTCCAAGGATTTCCCGACAGCCGAGGTGATTGATCTTCGATAACGTTTACGCAACAATTCCGCCAAAGAATGACCATTCTTTGGCGGAATTGTCTTACTTTTACAACATAAAACATACTACTAAAATAAACTCAAGCAAATGAAGAAGAAGTCTTTTATTCAGAAGATTGCATACACGCTATTCATGCTGTTATCGACAGTTATGGCTCATGCGGTCCCTGTCACCATCCTGGAACAGGCCGGATGGCTGGAAAGCGCCTATCTCACATGGACAGGCGACAATCAGAACTACAGTGTCTATGTACGTCCTGCCGGAGGTACCTACACTCAGCTCGACAAGGAACTGGTACGTAAGTATGCTAACTACTATCGGGCAGACGCCGTTGGTCTGAAGGCTGGCAGCTATCAGTTCAAGATAGAAGATGCCAACGGCGTTACTGCCGAGTCTGACGTACTGACCGTTTCGCCTCACGACCGTTCCGGCTTCGCCCACATCGGCTATTCCGGAGGTATCGGTGCCTATAAGAACGACGGTACGCTGAAAGACAATGCCCGTGTCATCTACGTTACAGCCAAGACAGCCAAGACGGTCAAGTGCAACGTCATCCAAGACAAGACCGACGCAGAGTTTACGGGTATTCAAGCTATCCTCGCCGCCTACGAGAAAGGCCAAGAGACTCGTCCACTGGCCATTCGCATCATCGGTACCCTCAAGAAAGAGGACATCGACTCTTTTGGTTCCAGTGCGGAAGGCATCCAGGTAAAAGGCAAGAGCGGCTCTACCGACATGAATATTACTATTGAGGGTATCGGTAATGACGCTACCACACACGGATTCGGATTTCTCATCCGGAATAGCTGTAGCGTTGAATTCAGGAACTTTGCAAATATGATATGCATGGACGACTGCATATCGCTTGACACTGACAACCATCACATATGGATTCACAATATGGACCTCTTCTACGGCGGCACAGGTAGCGACTCCGACCAGGCTAAGGGTGACGGTTCTATTGACATCAAGGGCAAGTCAAGCCACGTGACCATCTCCTACAACCACTTCTACGACTCGGGTAAGTGCTCACTTGGCGGCATGAAGAGCGAGACGACTGACTGCTGGATGACATACCACCATAACTGGTTCGACCACTCGGACTCTCGCCACCCGCGCATACGTACCGCTTTTTATCACTGCTACAACAACTACTATGACGGCAATGCCAAGTACGGCGTCGGCGTTACCAGTGGCGGTTCCTCTTTCGTTGAGGCCAACTATTTCCGTAATGTAAAATACCCCATGCTTATTTCCAAGCAGGGAACTGATGCTGAAGGCGACGGCACCTTCTCCGGAGAGAACGGCGGCGTCAACAAAGCATACAATAATATTATTGTCAACGAACGTAAGATTCAGTACTACAAGGAGGGTCAGACGGACGGCAAGTGGGATGCCGTTCTGGTGGACAACCGTGACGACGAGGTGACGGCTACCGCTTTCACTGGCGGAACTCCCTACAACGCTAAAGCAGATCTCGCCGCCCGTACCACCTACGTGGAGAACAAAATGGACGATCCTGAGGAGGTACCCGAGATTGTCTGCGGTTTCCTCGGTGCTGGCCGCATGCAGCATGGTGACTTCAAGTGGTCATTCAACAACTCTCTGCAGGACGAGAACTACGACGTTATCGCTGACTTGAAACAGGCACTGCTCAACTATGAGTCAACGGTAGTCAGTTTTGCCGACGGCACTGCCATCAGTAACCGTACCCCCGCCTCTGCGACTATCGACGGCGGTGACGGCAAGGGTATTCCGCAGGCTGAGAACAATGCCTACAAACCTTCATGGGCTGGCGGTGGCAGCACCATCGTCTCCGGTAAGCAGATTATCGGTACCAACGGCGACTACTTCTTCTTCAACGCCGCTAATGCTACTCAGCTCAACACCTATATGACCAATGGCACCGAAAACACTCAGAGTACCATCATGACCAACGGTACCTTCAGTGCCAACCGTACCATTACTAACAGTAAAATCGGCTCCTGCTCCGAGTATATCGGTTCCATACTGATTCCCAGCAACGGCTATCTGACCGTTTATAATGCAACGGGCATTTCCACGGCTGCCTTCTACGTCTCCAGTGGCGGCGACCAGTCCTGGCAAGTTTATTACAGTGAGGACGGAAACACCTATACCAAGTCCGGCTCTGAGGTTACCGGAAAGTCCGGCGGTCACCCTACTGTAGCCTATATCAATGCCGAAGGCACCGCTAAGTACGTACGCGTCGTCAACACCAACAGCAAGAGTGCCCGCGATATTCAGGGTGTCAAGGTTTACTCTCCGCTGGCTGCCTCTGACCTGCAGTCGCTGCATACTGATGACATCCAGATTGCCGAGAGTTCTTCTTATACTCTCACCAAGGGCATAGACTATAACACTTCCTGTACTGGTGCCATCACCTTTACTTCCAGCGCCTCTAAGGTAGCAACCATTGACGAGAACGGTAAAATTACACCGCTGAAAGAGGGTAATACCACCATCACGCTGACACAGGCCGGCGATGATACCCGCAACGGCGGGACTCTGACGTTCCGTGTCGTTGTCACAGACAATCGTCAGCCCTCAGACCTCGCCGTCACCACCAATGCCGAAGTCACCGTCATAAAGGGAGAGACGCTGCAGATTGCCGCCACATGCAGCAATCCCATGAGCTACACCTCAGGAGCACCCTCCATTGCCACCGTCAATGAGAGCGGTCTTGTCAGCGCAGTAGCCTACGGCACAGCCACTATCACTATTAGCGACCCGGGCAGCGAGACCCGTCGTCCCTCAAAGGTCACTGTCACCGTTACCATTCCCGACAACCGGGAAGCCTCCACGCTGAAAGTTGCCCAAGACGAGCTGAGTGTTAGCCGAGGCTCCACCATCACTATCACGCCTCTGAACGCCAAGGGCACCGTCACCTATCGTTCCACCGACGAGACCATTGCCTCTGTCAGTACAGCAGGTGTTGTGACCGGACTCCTCTCCGGTGAGACAGTCATCGTACTGACCGATGAAGGCGACGACCTGACGAAACCCGGTGTTGCCAATGTCACCATCACCGTCAACGACCCGCGTAACGCCTCCCTCTTCGATATCACTTCCGAAAAGACACTTACCATTGATATGGCTGAGTCCGTTACGTCAACAATTACCGATAACGGTCAGGCTTCAGGAGCTGTCAGCTATGAATCTTCTGACGAGACCATCGTCTACGTCAGCACCGACGGTGTCATGACCGGCAAGAAGGCCGGCAGTGCTGTCGTAACCGTTACGGACGCTGGCAACGACGAGTACCTTCCTAAGTCCGTCGAAATAACAGTCACCGTCAAGGCGATACCCTCTGCAGACCCCATTCTATGGACCGTCAATGAGTCCTCGACACTGAAGAGCGGTACCAGCCTCACAAGCGGCACCACAGCCGTATTCATCAGCACCGACGCCACCGCCTCCGAGTTGCAATATGTAGCAGGTTCAAGCTGTAAGATTGAGGTGAGCAAGGGCATCGGTACTTTCAAGATGGGCGGCAGTAGCCAGTATTCCAGCAATCAGCTGTCAACCCGCTACTTCATTCTTCCTCCCCTCTCCGGTTCTGGAACATTGAGCGTCACCTACGGTTCTGCCAACCAGTCCGACCTGGCCGTGAAGACCAGCACGGGCAAGAATGATGCCGCTCTGGCTACCATCACCAAGGATGCCAGCAGTGTTACGCTGAATGGTCTCGACAACACCGTTCTCTACATCTCTGCTGAGAGCAAGGCTTATCTTACTACCATCTCATGGACACCGGGAGCCTCTGACGGCAGCGTTACACCTACCCCAACACCGACACCCACTCCGACACCCACTCCCACCACAGAGACTTTGTTCTCTACCAAAGCCATTGTTGACGAAGTTTCCATCCCCGCTATGACGACGCAGGAGATTACCAGTGCCCAGGCTACGACAACAGGAGGCAACATCTATGCCGTTAACAATTTCACAGATACCAACAACCCCCAAGGAGTCGCTAAGACCATGATAAAGAAGAATACTAAGGCGCAGGCATTCATGTTTGCCAACAACACAACATTCTTCAAGATTGTACTGGCTACTGCCCTTCAGGCCGGCGATGTCATCACCGCTAAGGGCGTCTGCGGAACAAATGCTGACAATGACGGTCTTGCCCGTGGCATCTGGCTGTCAACAGCCGACTCACGTCCTGCGGAGTGTACAGCCACCATGACCATTGCTCCCGGTAGCGCAACAGCCTGGGGCAATCTGTCAAGCTATACCGTTAGCGAGGGCGATGGACTTGCTGGTGCTACCACAATCTACCTGTATCGTGCCACGGCAAAAAGCACATACTTCAACGAATTCACGATAACCCGTACGTCAGGCACTGACGGCATCGTTACTGTCCGCACCGCCTTACCGAGTGACAACATCTACAGCCTGTCTGGCTTACATGTCGCCACACCTCGTAAGAATCAGTTACACGTTAAGGACGGCAAGAAGTTCATCAACAAGTAATGCTATCAGACGAATAAAGGAGTGTCCTTTTATGAATTAAGAGACACCACCCTTTTATAGATTAAGAGAACGCCCTTTTATAGATTAAGAGAACGCCCTTTTATAGATTAAGAGAACGCCC
>CAMHIM010000038.1 GCA_946185225.1 uncultured Prevotellaceae bacterium | reverse complement strand
TGACAGGATGGGGCAACTGGCTGCGCACCAACCAGCATTATCTTTGGGGCAATCCCACAAGCGACGGCGGTGGCCCGCTCAAGTGAAAAAAAATATAACGGATTAAAATACATCATCAAATGAAAACATTCAGACTATGGATGCTTGCCGCCATCCTCATTTGCGGCATGAGTGGGTTCGCTTCGTGTTCGTCGGACAACGAGGAAGGAACCATTACAGCCCCGAAGCCGAAGGAGTATTTCACGCTGTGGAACCAGTGCGAGGCGCTGACCGCCCTGCAGGACTATGTGAAGGACGTGACGAACCCGAGCAGTCCGAACTACATCAAGGAGGAAGACCGCATCGCCACGTTCGACATGGACGGCACGTTTGTCGGCGAACTCTACCCGTCGTACTTCGAGTACAACCTGCTGGAGTACCGCGCGCTGGACGATGCCACCTACGAGGCGCCGAAGGACGTGATGGAGACGGCACAGGAGATACGCGACTTCGTGCGCAACGGCAAGAAGCTGCCCGACCATTTCGACATGAAGCATGCCTACGCTGCCGCAAAGGCATACAGCGGCATGACACTCGCTGAGTTCGATGCTTACGTCAAGGCCTACGCCGCACAGCCTGCCAACGGCTTCACAGGCATGAGCTACGGCCAGAGTTTCTACAAGCCCATGCTGGAGGTCTTTGACTACCTGAAGGCCAACGGCTTCACCTACTACGTCGTCAGCGGCTCCGACCGCTTCATCTGCCGCGCGCTGACGGAGAGCATCGGCATCCCGTCGAACCGCGTCATTGGCATGGACGTGAAACTGCACTCCACCAGTCAGGGCACAACGGAAGGCGTCAACTACACGATGGGCAAGGAAGAAGACCTGGTGCGCACCGACGAACTCCTCATCAAGAACCTGAAGACCAACAAGGTGCTGCAAATCTCGCAGGAGATAGGCAAGGTACCCGTGCTCTCGTTCGGCAACAGCGGCGGCGACTGCGCCATGCACAACTACGCACTGAGCAGCCCCCACAAGTCGGCCGCCTTCATGCTCATTGCCGACGATGATGCCCGCGACCACGCCAACCGTGAAAAGGCCCTCACCCTCGGACAGCAGTGGCGCGAGGCCGGCTACCACGTCATCTCCATGAAGAATGACTTCAAGACCATCTATGGCGACGGCGTAACGAAGACCGACTTCACCTTTCCCGTTGATACCCGAGCCCTCACCGAGTGGCAGGCCGGTCGCACCGTCAGCCAGAAGGCCGTGGATGCCTTCGGAGGCATCGACAAGTGCTTCGCCGCCGAGTCCATCCCCGACGGTGTGTGGCAGCGGATGCAGGGAAAGACCTACAAGGAGAACCCCTATATCGGGCGTGACGACCTGCGTCATGTCCGCGCCCTGCACTGGGACTACGACAACCAGATGCACGTGGGCGAGATGATTGTCAACAAACAGATTGCCGACCGCGTGGTGAGCATCCTGCGCCAGCTGTTCGACGCGAAGTACCCCATCCAGCGGATGCTGCTGCCCGATGTCTATGACGCTGACGACGAGACGCAGATGCGCGACAATAACTCATCGAGTTTCTGTTACCGAGCCATCGCCGGCACTACCAAGCTGTCGAAGCACGCCCGCGGTCTGGCCGTGGACATCAACACCCTCTACAACCCCTACTACAAGGACCGCACCGACGGCACCCGCTACATCCAGCCCGCCACCGCCGAGAAGTACTGTGACCGTACGTGGGACTTCCCCTACAAGATTGACCACGATGACCTCTGCTTCCGCCTCTTCACCGAGGCCGGCTTCGAGTGGGGCGGTGACTGGACATCGTGCAAGGACTACCAACATTTTGAACTCATCGAGTAAGTGAGCGCAGAACGATGTTCACATCAATTCTGCAGAGCGTGAGATGAGTCGAACGAAGTTCAGATAATTGAAGAATGAGAGATATGAAACAGAAAAGACTTTGGATGTGTGCCGCCATCCTCACTATCTGCGGCATGACGATGGTGTCCTGCTCGGACACAAAGAAGAGCACGGCAGTCAGCGCGACTGACGATGCCAGCCAGTTCGTGACCATTACAGACGTGGTGCCTGACGTGATTCTGGAAATCCGCTACTTCGGCACGTATAACTTCGTGGGCACCCGCATCGACGGCTACGAAGAGCCGACGGCGCTACTCACCCGTCAGGCTGCCGACAGCCTGAAAGCCGTGAGCGACGACGTCAAGGCACAAGGCTATCGCCTGAAAATCTACGATGCCTACCGTCCGCAGAAAGGTGTTGACCACTTCGTGCGCTGGGCCGAGGACATCGCCGACACGCTGATGAAGCCCTACTTCTATCCTGACCTCGACAAGAGCGTGCTCTTCGACCAAGAGTATATCTGTGCAAAGAGCGGCCACACACGCGGCTCTACCCTCGACCTGACGCTATTTGACATGGCGACGGAGAAAGAACTCGACATGGGCGGCACTTTCGACTGGTTCGGCCCCGAGAGCCATCCCGACTTCTGCGGCAACCCTGAGACGGGCGAGTACACGGGCGACAATTCAAAGAGCCCCGCCAATCCGAAACGCAGCATCACCGAACAACAGTTCAAGAACCGCATGATTCTGCGGCAGGCAATGCTGCGCCACGGCTTCAAGCCCTTCGAAACGGAGTGGTGGCACTTCACCCTGAAGGACGAGCCCTTCCCCAATACCTATTTTACCTTCCCTGTGAAACAGTTGAGTAAATAAACATGCTGTTTTTAGGTTTTAATGTCTATGCATGGATTACCATTGCCACTGTGCTGACAATGTTCTCCGTGCTGCTGTTCACCAGACTGCGTGCCGACCTGGTGTTCTTGGGTGCCATCGGCATTCTCTTCGTGACAGGGACTCTTGACACGAAAGAAGCCTTCTCTGGCTTCAGCAGCACGTCGGTGATAGTCATTGGAGTACTATTCGTGGTTGTGGCAGGTTTGACGCATACTGGTGTATTGCAGTGGATTGTAAAACACCTGCTGGGGCAACCGAAGACGTACACCAAAGCCGTGGTGCGCCTGATGCTGCCCGTGGCCGGGCTGAGTTCTTTCCTCAGCAACACGACGGTGGTGGCCCTCTTCGTGGGCATCGTCAAGATGTGGTCGAAGAAGCTGGGCGTCTCGCCCTCGAAACTGCTGATACCACTGAGCTACGCCTCGGGCATGGGTGGCGTATGTACGCTGATAGGTACGCCGCCGAACCTGATTATTTCCGGACTCTATGCCGACCACACGGGCACGGTGATGAACGTACTGGCAACCACCATCCCCGGCCTGTTCTGTCTGTGCGTCGGCGTGCTCTCCATCATCGCTATGCGCCGACTGCTGCCCGACCGCAAGGCGCCGGAATCCGACTCGGAGGACACGGCAGAGTACACCGTCGAGATGCTGGTGCCGTCGACCAATAAATTTATCGGCGAGACGCTGGGCTATGCCGGGCTGCTCAACGTGAAGGGCGGCAGACTCATCAAGATGCACCACTTCGACAACGTCGCAGTACCCATCGACAAGAACGAGTTCATCATGGGTGGCGACCACATGGTGTTTGCCGGAAACATCAAGGACATACTGGAGTTGGAGAATACGCACGGACTGGTGAAGGGCGAGGAGGTGCTCAATGTCGGCCCGAAGACACTCGTCTCCACCATTATTATGATAACAATGGTAGTGCTCTCGGCACTCAATGTCATGCCGCTGCTGCAGTGCGCCTTCCTCGCCGCTGCCGCCATGCTCCTGCTGCGCTGCTGCACGCCCGACCAGGCCATGAAGGCCATCAACTGGGACATCCTCATGGTGTTTGTCGGCAGTGTTGTGCTGGGACTGGCCATCCAGAAGACGGGCATCGCCGAGCGGCTGGCCTTTGGCATCCTTGACGTCTGCGGCACGAACCCCATTGTAGTGATGACAGCCATCTGCTTCGTCGGCACCTTTATTACTGAGTTCATCTCGAACACGGCGGCGGGCGCCATGTTCTTCCCCATCATGTACGAGGCCGCCGAGAAGTTAGGCTACGAGCCCTACCCCTTCCTCATCGCCCTGATGGTGAGCGTCAGCAGCAGTTTCGCCACACCTATCGGCTCACCCACCCACATGCTGGTCTATGGTCCTGGCGGCTATCGCTTCAGCGACTTCATACGCATCGGTCTGCTGATGAACCTCATCATCCTTGCCGCCAACATCTTCATCGTCAATATCGTCTACCCATTGACACCACTAAATCCATAAAAGAAAATACAATCTATGAACAAGAACGAGAAATTTGTGATTACCGTGAACCGTGAGCTGGGTTCTGGCGGCCGTACCGTTGGCCGTAAACTGGCTGAAAGGCTGGAAGTGAAATACTACGACAAGGCACTTATCCAGGGACTGACCGAGAAGTTTGGCCTCACCGTGGAGGAGATAGAGCGCATCAAGGCGCAGAAGAAGTCGTGGTGGAGCGAGTTCAACAACTACTACATGACGCGCAACGCCACCGCGATGCCCATGGAGGCCGAGACGATGCTGACCACGGCATCGATGATAGGCACGGAGCAGCGTATCCTGCAGGACCTGGCCGCACAGGAGTCATGCGTCGTGGCAGGACGCAGCGGTTTCCTGGTATTCCATGAATGGCCCAACCACATGAACATCTTCATACAGGCCCCGATGGAGAGCCGCATCAATCGCGTGATGACCAAACAGGGATTGAGCCGCGAGGAGGCTATCGCTGCCATAAAGAAAGTTGATAAGGGCCGCGAGACCTACATCAAGAAATATGTTGAGATGAATCCCGAACTCCGCTCGTCACTGCCGAATATCTCCCGCTATGACACCCGCAACTACGACCTCGTCATCAACATGGAAGGACTGACCGAGGACGATGCCGTGGAGATTATCATGAGTTATATCGACCGCGCAAGCAAATAGGATATGCACGACGTACAGAGGATTAACCTGGACGATTACATCCAGACCGGCGAGGGCGGAACATCCGTTGCCTATACTCACAAGAACGGCAAGACGCTGGCCAAGCTCTACAAGCCGGGATTTGAGGCAGACAAGGCGAGAGAAGAATTTCTCACGGCCCGTACTGTCTTCGGGCTGGGCATCCCCACGCCAGAGCCGTTGCGACTGGTGACCGACGGGGAGCGTACGGGTGGCGAATACGAGCTTATCAAAGGCAAGCGCTCGTTTGCACGCATCATCTCGCAGGAGCCGGAACGCTTAGAGGAAATCTCGCTCACTTTTGCCCGCTTGGCAAAAGAACTGCACAGCAGGGAGGCTGATGTGTCGAGCCTCGGTTCAATGAAGGAAAGGATGCGCCGCTTCTACGTGGAGAAAGACATGGTGCCGGAGGACTACAAGCAGAAGGCCCTGAGCTTTATCGACCAGGTGCCCGAGGCCACGACCTGCGTCCACGGCGACCTGCAGATAGGCAACATCATCACCGACGGCCAGCGTACACTCTGGATTGACGTGGGCGAGTTCGGCTACGGTGTGCCGGAGTGGGACCTGGGGATGTTCTGGACGATGGCGCACAGGATGAGTAACCAGCGTTCCGAATTTCTCTTCCACATCACCCACGAGACGTTCCTTGCCCATTGGAACATCTTCTTCCCAGCCTACTTGGGGACGACAGACCCGCAGCGCATTGCCGAGGCCGAGCACCGGCTTGCTGCCTTCGCATCGGCCAAAATACCCTATATGTACGACCTGGTCGACCAAGCCCGTCTGCCAGAGCCGGCCTTTCAGTCTCTCATCAAAGCATTCGGATAATTATGGCAAACAAACCATTAGACACCACATTACTGGACCGCGCCATCGTGTATGCCGTCCGCGCCCATGCCGGCACCGAGCGTCGCGGCAAGGGGTTCCCTTATATCGTACACCCGCTGGAGGCTGTGGAAATCGTGGCCACGATGACGGCCGATCAGGAACTGCTGGCGGCGGCAGCCCTGCACGACACCGTAGAGGACACCGACGTCACCATCGAGCAGATTCGTGCCGAGTTCGGCGACCGTGTAGCCTCGTTCGTCGCTGCGGAGAGCGACGAACCCCATCAGAGACCAGACAGCGTAGAGAATTGGCGTGCCCGCAAGCAGGCCGCCATCGACCGTATTGCCCGTGCCTCGCACGATGCCAAGATGGTAGCCCTCGGCGACAAGCTCTCGAACATGCGGGCCATCGCCCGCGACTATGCCGTGCAGGGCGATGCCCTCTGGAACCTCTTCCACGCCAAAGACCGCAAAGACCATGAGTGGCACTACCGGGGGCTGGCCGATGCACTCAACGAACTCCGCGACACCTTCGCCTACAAGGAGTTCGAGCAACTCATCAATCAAGTATTCGACCATTGAATATGATGAACTATCAGCTTGACCTACATGGAGAAATGCTCATGGAGCAGTATCATGAGCGACTGGCCATCTATCAGCGACTGGCGCAGGTGGCCGAAGAGACGCTGCGCCAGGCCCTCAAGGAGCAGCGCGTGACGGTGACGGTCCTGGAACACCGCGTGAAGACCCAAGCGTCACTCGCAGGAAAACTGGAACTGAAAGGTGCCAAATACCGCACCCTCGACGACGTGACCGACATCGTAGGTATGCGCGTGGTAACCTTCTACAGCGACGATGTCGATAAGGTTGCTGCCATCGTCAACGAGACATTCCTTGTGGACAGGAGTAACTCAGTCGATAAGCGTAAACTGCACCGTTTGGATAGTTTCGGATATAACTCGCTGCATTACATCTGCAAACTACCTAAGTCTGTAGTTAACGACCCTGACATGCCCCTGCTCAACGAACTGCGCTTCGAGATACAGATGCGCACGGCCTTGCAGCATGTGTGGAGTACGCTCGACCACGACACGGCCTATAAGGGCGGAGGCGTGAATATTCCCAATGAGTACAAACGACAGTTTAACCGTCTGGCCGGTATGCTGGAACTCATCGACGAGGAGTTCAGCCGTCTGCGTAATGTACTGACTGACTACCGACGACAGATGCTGGCATTAGAAGCATCGGGACAGCTTGACAAGGTGGACTTGAATAGTGACACCTTCCGCCGTTATCTGGAGACACAGCCCTTTGCCCGACTGAACCAGCGCATTGCCGCCATCAACCAGGCCGAGTTGTATCCCGTGCCGATGATGCCCTTCCTCCGCGTGCTTCAGAAACTGGGCTTCGAGACTCTGGGCGATGTAAAACGGCTCGTTGAGGAGTACAGCGACGATGCCTATCGCCTGGCCGTCTCGCAACTGGGAACCACCGACCTTGATATTCTCTCCGAGAACATCGGTTTGCAAAACCTTTGCTTCGTCTACGTACTGAAACGGGGCGGAGGCCCTGCCGAACTCTGTCAGATATATGACTGGATAAACGGACGGAGCAGCGAGAGCCGTCAAGTTTGCTTGAACGGCCGGGGTGCGACGGACGAAGGCCAAGCCAACAGCAACGACAGCGGGAACATGACGCTCGCCAAGACGTTGTTCGAACAGGCAAGAACACTCTTTTTTATAACATAACAGATATGCGGAATTTAGTTGCTACAATACTCTGTCTGTTCGCCATCACAGCAGGAGCCCAGGAGGAGATTGTCTTTACCCCCCAATGGACGGCGCAAGCACAGTTTGCAGGTTACTATGTGGCCGAGGCAAAAGGTTTCTATCGCGAGGCGGGGGTAAAGGTTCGCATAGAACATCCGTTGGCCACACAGCCCGCTATGACCAGGCTACGTAATAACAAGTGTCAAGCCACGACGCTGCAACTCTGTCAGGCGATGGAGATAGTGGATGACGGCATTCCCCTGGTAAACATCCTTCAGACGTCTATGAATAATGCGATGGTCATCGTCTCAGCACGAGACAAGGACCCGTTGACGCAGAAAGGTGCCCGTGTCGGCATCTGGAGTGCCGGCTTCGGTCAGTTGGCCATCTGCATGAGCATTCAGGACCATCTGAACTATGAGTGGGTGCGCTTTGCCCAGAACGTCAACCTGTTCGTAGCCGGAGCCCTCGATGCCACGCTGGCCATGAGTTACAATGAGTATTACCAACTGGTACAGGCGGGCATCAAGATGACCGACAAGAACGTCTATCGTTTCTGCGATCACGGCTACAACGTGCAGGAGGATGGTGTCTATATGACCCGCGACTACTACGAGAAGCACCGGCAGCAGGCACATCGTTTTGCCCAAGCCAGCCGTAAGGGCTGGGAGTGGGCCGCCAAGCATCCGCAAGAGGCACTGGACATTGTCATGCAGTACGTTGACAGGGACCGTATTGCTACCAACCGCACACTACAGCGCCTGATGCTGGAGGAAATACTACGTCTGCAGGTGGACCGCGAATCAAAGAAGCGTGAGTTCCGCTTGCGGCCAGACATGGTGCGGCAAGCCAGCAGGCTGATGAAGAGTAACATGATGTTGAGCCGCGAGGTGACATACGAAGAGCTCATAAGTGAAAAATGAACATTTTCCACCACATTGTTATGAAAGAAAACATTGTATATATTCGTCGCAAGCTATCTGTAAAACTCAGCCTGTGGGTGGTACTGTTTGCGGCCATCATATTCAACGCTTCCCTTGGCTTTTTTGTATGGCAAGCCCGTGAAGCTGTGCATCAAGAAGCCATCAGCCGGGCTATGCAGATTCTCGACAAGACATCTTTGCGCGTAGAGGGCATCTTGAATCGCGTTGAGGTGGCCACACAGATGACGGAGTGGCTCGTACAACGACATCCCGACAAAGCCGACTCAATGTTTGTCTACAGCCGAGGTATGCTGCTGAACAATCCCGACTTCTACAATTGTTCCATCGCCTTTGAGCCATACTATTTCAGCGACAAAGGCCGTTACTTCTCAGCATACTCTAAGATGGACGGAGATACTATCCGCACCATACAAGGTGGTAGCGACAACTATCAGTATTTCTACATGGACTGGTATTTGATGCCCAAGCTGCTCGACCATCCATGCTGGACGGAGCCCTATATGGACTTCGACGTGCCGACCGGCAGTTATGCAATGGTGACCAGTTATTGTCAGGCCATCAAGAACAATGAGGGCAAAATAATTGGCATCATCAATACCAGTCTGTCGCTGAACTGGCTCTCACAGACAATCTCTGAAATCAAGCCCTATCCCAACTCCTACAGCATCATGATAGGCCGTGGCGGCACCTACTTCGTGCATCCTGACACGACGAAGATTACCCACCAGACCATCTTCACCCAGACGCTGGAGCAGCCCGACACCGCTATGACCGCCCTCGGCTACGCCATGCAGCACGGCGAGGAGGGCA
This sequence comes from uncultured Prevotellaceae bacterium, assembly GCA_946185225.1. Lineage (GTDB taxonomy): Bacteria > Bacteroidota > Bacteroidia > Bacteroidales > Bacteroidaceae > Prevotella. Next base: position 8,971 of record CAMHIM010000038.1, on the reverse strand, counting down.
TGAAGCGGATGACCATCGACGGGAAAGACTGCTACGTCTTTTATAAACCACTCAGCCAGACGGGATGTTCGATGGCAATTGTCTGTCCGGAGAGCGACATCTTTAGCGGCTTCAACCGTCTTCGCCACATCATGTGGGGCATCATTGCGGCTGGTCTGCTGTTGATGCTCGTCTTCTTTATCCGCATCATCACTCGCGAACTGCGCCCCTTGCAGCGGTTAACCAAGGAGGCAGAGGCCATCGCCTCAGGGCAGTTTGATGCACAGATGCCCGACTTCCACCGTATCGACGAGATAGGCCAACTGAGCCATTCGTTCACTGATATGCAACAGTCACTCGTCAGGTACATTGAGGAACTGAAGGAGACAACCACCCAGAAAGCCTCGATAGAAAGCGAGCTGAACATTGCCAGAGCCATCCAGATGGCCATGCTTCCGAAAACTTTCCCGCCATTCCCCGACTGCGACGAAATCAGCATCTACGGACAACTGACACCGGCGAAGGCAGTAGGCGGCGACCTGTACGACTTCTACATCCGTGACCGAAAGTTATTCTTCTGCATCGGCGACGTCAGCGGAAAGGGTATTCCCGCCTCGTTGGTGATGGCCGTAACACGGGCCCTGTTCCGTACCATATCAGCTCACGAGTCTATGCCCGATCGCATCGTCAGCCAACTGAGCAACACCATCGCCGAGGACAACGAGATGAACATGTTTGTCACCTTGTTTATCGGCGTCCTTGACCTCGAGACTGGTCATATGTACTATTGCAATGCCGGACATGATGCACCACTGCTCATCTCAAGGAACGGACGCAGGGTAGGCCTGCTGCCTGTGGACAGCAACCTGCCTGCCGGTGTGATGCCTGGCTGGACGTTCAGTCAGCAGGAAACCGACATCGACATAGGCACCACCATTTTCCTCTATACCGACGGTCTGACAGAGGCAGAGAATGGTGAACACGGACAATTTGGAGAACTGCGCGTCATTGAAACGGCACAGTCTGACGGGACAGGGCGGTCACCGCATGCCCTCATCGAGCAGATGACAAGTGCAGTACATGCCTTTGTGAGCGATGCCGAGCAGAGCGACGACCTGACAATGATGGCGATACAGTACAATCCCAAGAATACCGATAGCGGGCTGCGCCGTCACTCCATCACTCTGCCCAATGACATCATGACCGTTCCGCAACTCCAGTCGTTTGCCGACGAAGTGGCTGAGGATGCCGGTCTCGACATGCCGATGGCTATGAGCCTGAACCTGGCTATCGAAGAGGCGATAGTCAACGTCATGCAGTATGCCTACCCGAAGGATACGAAGGGGATGGTTAATATCGTTGCCACGGTAGAAGAGGACGTCCTGTCGTATGTCATCAGCGACAGTGGCATTCCCTTTGACCCCACTGACAAAACTGACGTCAACACTACCTTGCCGGCAGAAGAACGCCCCATCGGCGGTCTGGGCATCCACTTGGTCCGTCAGATAATGGACGAAGTCATATACGAACGAAAGGACAACAAGAACATCCTGACATTGAGAAAGAAAATCAAATAAACAGCATACAATGAAAACAACAATTGAAGAGAAAAACGGCGCTCTCGTCGCCACCTTTGAAGGCCGTCTCGACACGGCAGCAAGTGTACAAACTGCTAAGGACATGGAGCCCCTGAACGACTGCACAGGACAGGAAATCATCCTCGACTGCACCCATCTGGAGTATATATCATCCAGTGGTCTGCGCCTGTTCCTAGGTGTATTAAAGAATGCCAAGCCAAAAGGAATCAAGGTGTTTGTGAAAGGACTTAACGATGACCTTAAGTCAGTGTTCGCCATAACCGGTTTCATCAACCTTTTCGAGTTCAAAGAATAGCACAACAATTACCAAACTGACAGATTGTAACAAAACAACAAGAAAAGGCTGCACTACAATAATAAAAAAGGATATTTTTCGCTTATATTCTTACAAAATGACACTTTATTGACAAATTAACAAACAAAAAGAATAGTTATTCTTTGTTGTATTTGTCCTTCTGTATTAACTTTGCTGCCGAATTAGGCAAAAGGACAGCAAACTTTCAGGGAGGACAGAAAAATGGCAGAGAAAATCAGGTTTACAAAGATGCACGGTTGCGGTAATGACTACATCTATGTCAACACCATGGAATACCCCATAGCCGACCCTGTCAGTGCTGCCATAGCCTGGAGCGACCGTCATAAGGGCATCGGCTCTGACGGGCTGGTGCTCATCGGCAAGAGTCCCGTTCCTGAGGCCGACATGTCTATGCGTATCTTCAATGCTGACGGCTCAGAGGCCATGATGTGCGGCAATGCATCAAGATGTATCGGCAAATACGTGTATGAGCGCGGACTGACGGACAAGAGAGAAATCCGTCTGCTGACGCCTTCAGGTATCAAGACGCTAAACCTACACATAAAAGATAATAAGGTTGAAAGTGTGACGGTGGACATGCTGGAGCCAAAGCTGGAGGACGAGAGTCTTTTTCTGGCACATCACGGCGTAGACAAAGGCACATTCGTATCCATGGGTAACCCACACTACGTCATCTTCACGGACGACGTGGACCAGGTGGGCGAAACAGGTCGCATCTTAGAGTACCATCCCGCCTTCCCCCAGCGCTGCAACATAGAGTTTGCCCGTGTCGAGGCTGACGGCAGTATCAGGACCCGCGTATGGGAAAGGGGCAGCGGCATCACCCAAGCCTGCGGTACAGGTGCCTGTGCTACCGCTGTGGCTGCAGCCATCACAAAGAGGACAGGACGGACATCAGAAATCGTGATGGACGGCGGCACGCTCGCCATTGAGTGGTGTGAGGCCGACCGCTCGGCTGAGGGACACTTTTTCCAGAAGAATCACGTCTATATGACAGGGGCTGCCGACTTTGTCTTCGATGGAGAAATTGAAATATAACAAGGATTAAATATGGCATTAGTAAACGAACACTTCCTGAAACTCCCGAACAACTACCTGTTCGCAGATATCGCCAAGAAGGTCAACGCCTTCAAAGTAATGCACCCCAAGGCCGACGTCATCTCCCTCGGCATTGGCGATGTCACACAGCCACTGGCTCCTGCCGTCATAGAGGCCATGCACCGTGCTGCGGACGAGATGGGTACTGTCGGAGGTTTCCGCGGCTACGGCCCTGAGCAAGGCTACGACTTCCTGCGTGAGGCCATCCTCAAGAACGACTTCCTGCCCCGCGGTATCCACCTTGACCTTGACGAGATTTTTGTCAACGATGGTGCGAAGAGCGACACAGGCAACATTCAGGAACTCATCCGCTGGGACAACTCCATCGGCGTCACAGACCCCATTTACCCTGTCTACATTGACTCCAACGTCATGATAGGCCGCGCCGGCACCGTTGAGAACGGGCGCTGGTCGAACGTCATCTATATGCCCTGTAATGCCGAGAACGGTTTCGTGCCGCAGATTCCCGACCGGCGCGTTGACGTCATCTACCTCTGCTACCCCAACAACCCTACGGGCATGGTTATTACCCGTGAGGAATTGCGCAAGTGGGTGAACTACGCTCTGAAGAACGACACACTCATTTTCTACGACGCTGCCTATCAGGCATACATTCAGGATGACAACATCCCCCACTCTATCTATGAAATCCGTGGTGCCCGCCGTTGTGCCATCGAGTTCCACAGCTACTCCAAGACAGCAGGTTTCACAGGTATCCGTTGCGGCTACACCGTAGTACCCAAGGACCTCAGCGCTGCCACGCTGACAGGCGAGCGCATCGCCCTCAATCCGCTGTGGTACCGCCGGCAGTGCACGAAGTTCAACGGCACCAGCTACATCTCACAGCGTGCTGCCGAGGCCATCTACACCCCCGATGGGAAGGAACAAATCAAGCAGACCATCGACTACTATATGCAGAACGCCCACAAGATGCTCACCACGCTCCGCGGTCTCGGCTTCGAGTGCTATGGCGGCGAGAACGCTCCTTATATATGGATGCGCACGCCTGACAACAGCGACTCCTGGAGATTCTTCGAGAACCTGCTCTACGGAGCCAATGTTGTCTGCACCCCTGGCGTCGGTTTCGGCCCGGCAGGCGAAGGCTACGTCCGCTTCACGGCTTTCGGCAGCCACGAGAACACCGATAAGGCTCTTGAGCGCATTACGGCATGGAGCAAGAGGAAATAGTAACAGATTGTTACAATCCACCGGTGTTTTGGCGGGTAATTATTACGATTTGAAAAGAAAGGAGTGCCTGATATTTACAAATTGACAGGCAAGAAGGTTTTTAACAATCAAGAAGGGGCGAAATCCTTTAGTCTGTATTACAGTATGCGTACCTTTGCAGTCAAGAAACTATCATTTCGTTAATAATTAAAGGATTATGGAAGCATTAAGATTTCAGGTTGTCGGTGAAGCCTTCAAGAAGAAGCCACTTGACGTAAAAACACCCGAAGAAAGACCTTGCAAGTATTTTGGCAAGAAAGTCTTCAATCGTGAGAAAATGTACAAGTACCTCCCGAAGGAGGTGTACGAGAAGATGATTGACGTCATGGACAACGGTACGCGTCTTGACCACACGGTGGCCGATGCAGTAGCCGAGGGCATAAAACAGTGGGCAACAGAAAACGGTGTGACGCACTATACGCACTGGTTCCAGCCGCTGACGGAGGGAACCGCCGAGAAGCACGACTCTTTCATTGAGCACGACGGCAAGGGTGGCATGGTAGAGGATTTTACCGGCAAGCTGCTTGTTCAGCAGGAGCCAGATGCTTCTTCATTCCCCTCTGGTGGCATCCGCTCTACCTTCGAGGCCCGCGGCTACTCTGCCTGGGACCCCACGTCGCCAGTATTCATCGTTGACGACACACTCTGTATCCCCACCGTGTTTATCAGTTACAGCGGCGAGGCGCTCGACTATAAAGCGCCCCTTCTGCGTGCCCTGCACGCCGTGAACGTGGCTGCCGTCGATGTCTGCCACTACTTTGACCCCTCAGTGAAGAAGGTGACTTCGAACCTCGGCTGGGAGCAGGAGTACTTCCTCGTTGACGAGGGGTTATATGCTGCCCGTCCCGACCTGCTGCTGACTGGCCGCACCCTGATGGGGCACGACTCGGCGAAGAACCAGCAGATGGACGACCACTACTTCGGAGCTATTCCTGAGCGTGTAGCTGCCTTTATGCGTGACTTGGAAATCCAGGCTCTGGAGCTGGGCGTTCCCTGTAAGACGCGCCACAACGAGGTTGCTCCTAACCAGTTTGAGCTGGCTCCTATCTTCGAGGAGACGAACCTGGCCGTTGACCATAACATGATGCTGATGTCGCTGATGAAGAAGGTGGCCCGCAAGCACGGATTCCGCGTGCTGCTGCACGAGAAGCCATTTGCCGGCATCAATGGTTCAGGCAAGCACAACAACTGGTCGTTGAGCACCGACAACGGCATCCTGCTGCATGCCCCAGGCAAGACGCCAGAGCAAAACCTGCGCTTTGCCACCTTCATCGTTGAGACACTGATGGGTGTCTACAAGCACAACGGGCTGCTCAAGGCTTCTATCATGAGTGCTACCAACGCTCACCGTCTGGGTGCCAACGAGGCTCCTCCTGCCATTGTGTCCAGTTTCCTCGGCAAGCAGGTTAGCGAGTTGCTCGACCACATTGAGGCTGCCGACAAGGACTTCCTCGCCATGAGCGGCAAGCAGGGGCTGAAGATGGACATCCCTGAGATTCCTGAACTGCTCATCGACAATACCGACCGTAACCGCACGTCGCCCTTTGCCTTCACCGGCAACCGCTTCGAGTTCCGTGCCGTAGGCTCTGAGGCTAACTGCGCCAGCGCCATGATTGCCCTGAACAGTGCCGTCGCTGAGGCGCTGGTTGACTTCAAGAAGCGTGTGGACGCCCGTACCCCTGAGTTCGAGAAGAAGCTGGCTGGCACGGAGCACAGTGCTAAGTTCCACGCTATCATTGACGTGCTGCGCGAGGACATCAAGACCTGTAAGCCCATCCGCTTCGACGGTAACGGTTACTCTGACGAGTGGGTTGCCGAGGCCGAGAAGCGTGGCCTGGACGTGGAGAAGTCGTGTCCGAAAATCTTTGAGCGTTACCTCGACGAGGCAAGCATCCAGATGTTCGAGAGCCTGGGCGTGATGACCAAGAAGGAGCTGGAGGCCCGCAACGAGGTGAAGTGGGAGACCTATACCAAGAAAATTCAGATTGAGGCCCGCGTGCTGGGCGACCTCTCCATGAACCACATCATTCCCGTGGCTACACGCTACCAGAGCCAGCTCCTACAGAACGTGGAGAACATGGCTGTTGTCTTCCCGATTGACACGGCTGACAAGCTCAGCACGCGCAACAAGAAGATTATCGAGGAGATTGCCGAGCGCACCAGTGCCATAGAGAAGGGCGTGGAGGAACTGGTCGAGGAACGCAAGAAGGCTAACAAGATAGCCTCCGAGCACGACAAGGCCATAGCCTACCACGACAGCGTAGAGCCAAAGCTCGACGAGATACGCTACCAGATAGACAAGCTCGAACTGATTGTCGACGACAGTCTATGGCCACTACCTAAATACCGGGAGTTGCTGTTCATCAGGTAAGTAAGATTGTTATTCTGAACGAAAAGCCGACTTTGAGCCCTTCAAAGTCGGCTTTTGCCTCCTTCAAAACCGGCTTTTGCTTCCCTCAAAGTCGGCTTTTGCCTCCTTCAAAACCGGCTTTTGTTTTTTTGGAAGTGACATGACGCCGTTTACAATAAAAATGCTACCTTTGCACCCTGTTATGGCAATTATCCTCATCGTCCTGGCCTACTTCGGCGTACTGCTGGCCATTAGCCGCCTGACGAGCCGTCGGGCGGACAACGGCACCTTCTACCGCGCCAACCGGCGGGCCCCCTGGTATCTGGTGGCCTTCGGCATGGTGGGAGCCTCCATCTCAGGAGTAACGTTCGTCTCCGTCCCTGGAATGGTCCTGACCTCACAGATGACGTATCTGCAGATGTGCCTGGGCTTCATCGTGGGCTATGTCGCCATAGCCTTCGTCCTGCTGCCCATCTACTACCGCCTGAACCTGACCAGCATCTATGCCTACCTGGGCCAGCGGCTGGGCCAGCGCTCCTACCTGACCGGAGCAGGCTTCTTCCTGCTGTCGAAGATGACAGGAGCGGCAGTCAGGTTCTATGTCGTCTGCATCATCCTGCAGCAGTTCGTCTTCGACCCTTCAGGCATACCGTTCGCAGTGAACGTAACAGTGATGGTACTGCTCATCTGGCTCTATACCAGACGAGGCGGCATAGGCACACTGGTGTTCACCGACACGTTCCAGACATGCTGTCTCTTCACCGCCCTACTCCTGATTATCCTCTCCGTGACCACGCACCTGGGGCTATCCTTCAGCGAAGCTGCCGATGCGATAGCAGCCAGCGGGAAGAGCCGTATCTTCGTCTTTGACGACTGGCTCTCGCCGCACCACTTCTGGAAACAGTTCCTCAGCGGTGCCTTCATTGCCATTGTCATGACAGGACTGGACCAGGACATGATGCAGAAGAACCTGACCTGCAAGACGCTGCGCGACGCACAGAAGGACATGTGCTCCTATGGCGTGGCCTTCGTGCCCGCCAACCTGCTCTTCCTCGCCCTGGGCGTGCTGCTGACAATCATCTACGGCACAGACGTCAAAGGCGACGCCCTGCTGCCGACCTACATACAAGACCATGCACAGCTCGCCAGCCAGCAGACAACGGCAGTATCGCTCCTCTCGTCCCTCACGCCCTACCTCTTCATCATTGGCATCGTGGCAGCATCCTTCTCCAGCGCCGACTCTGCCCTGACCTCGCTGACCACATCCTACTGCGTGGACATACGCCGCAAACCAAACGACGAACGTCTGCGCAAGCGCACACACATGGTCATGTGCCTCTGCTTTATAGGCTTCATCCTGCTCTTCCGCCACGCGAACAGCAGGTCGCTCATCGACGCCATCTACACACTCGCCAGCTACACCTACGGCCCCCTGCTGGGACTCTTCACCTTTGGACTCTTCACCCAGCGCCGCCCCAAGGACACGCTGGTGCCATATATCTGCATAGTCTCGCCCCTGCTCTGCTACACACTGGACACGGCAACGCAGCAACTCTGGGACTACCACTTCGGCTACGAGCTGCTGATGCTTAACGGACTGCTGACGTTCGGAGGCCTATGGCTGTCGGCTGTCAGGAAATAAAAAAGTGCATTTTTCTGCAGGGACGGCACGGATTACGCGGAATTTTACTAATTTTGCACGCAAAAATCAAAGGAAATGAATATAGAAGCATTGATTAGCAAGGCTGCCGCCGAGGCCGTCAAGGCACTCTACGGAATGGAAGCATCCGAGAAAATGCTGCAGCTGCAGAAGACAAGAAGTGAGTTTGAGGGTAACCTGACGCTGGTAGTCTTTCCCTTCGTAAAGGCTGCCAAGAAGTCGCCCGAACAGACGGCACAGGAGATAGGCCAGTATATGACAGACAACTGCCCGGCCATCGAGAAGTTCAATGTGGTGAAGGGCTTCCTCAACCTCAGCGTGGGCAATGGTGCCTGGCTGCAGCTGCTGGAGGCCATCGACCAGGACGACAACTTCGGCAAAAAGAGTGCGCACGAGGGGTCTCCCCTCGTCATGATTGAATACTCATCGCCCAACACCAACAAGCCCCTGCACCTCGGACACGTGCGCAACAACCTGCTCGGCTGGTCGCTGGCACAGATTATGGAGGCCAACGGCAACCGCGTGGTGAAGACGAACATCGTCAACGACCGCGGCATACACATCTGCAAGTCCATGCTCGCCTGGCTGAAGTACGGCAACGGCGAGACACCGGAAAGCAGCGGCAAGAAGGGCGACCACCTCATCGGCGACTACTACGTAGCCTTCGACAAGCACTACCGCGAGGAAGTCAAGCAGCTCGTCGCCCAGGGCATGGACGAGGAGAAGGCCAAACAGGAGGCACC
>CAMHIM010000037.1 GCA_946185225.1 uncultured Prevotellaceae bacterium | reverse complement strand
GGCATGTTGAAGCCCTGAAAACGGCATGTTGAAGCCCTGAAAACGGCATGTTGCGAGAATCACCCCTTTTCCTTATAGATAACCTTATTGGCTCCACTGGTGATTCGCAGCGCTTCCGGATGCTCCTTGATGAAGGAATCTATGTGGCGCACCCGCTTGTCTTCCAGGATTTCATCAATGGCAATAAGGATGCCCGTCTCCTCCACGTCGCCGAAGCCATAGTTGATAGCCGTTCCGAAAAGTTTCATTGTGGGCGAAAGACTCATATAAGCATTCACCAACGGCGGAATGTTATACCCCATCTTGCGTATCTCCGCATTCAGGATACGATAGTCATCCTTAAAGTCCTTCTCATAGAAGACAGCCGCCAACTCTGCCTCGTCAGACTCTATTTTTAGCGGTTTCATCGGGATAATCAGCTTTTCCTTGTCGTCAAAATGCTTCTTCAGGAAATACAGAATCATGTCACGGCCTTTGCGGATGTAAGAGGGGTACATGGTCATCTTGCCGAAGAAGTACTTCACATTGGGCTTGATAACGGTCAACGCGCCTAACCCGTCCCACAAGTTATCCAAAGCAAAAAGACTCTTGGCCCCCATACGCGACGACTGGTATGGCAGCGACACAAAGGAGCGTCCCAGCTCAATGGTCTGGGGAGCATACTCCTTGATGAACTTCTCGGAGAAGTGAAACATGTGGCTGGTGGCCAAAATGGGCTGGCCCTGCTCGTCATATTGCCAGTCGGGCCCCGCCAGATAGCGGTAGCCGCCAATAATCTCCTCGCCTTCGGGATTCCACACGATGAGTTGCTTATAACAATTGTCACAGACGTCAAACTCATCAATATCAACTGGCTTTCCCGTCCCGCCTCCTGCCTCTCGGAAGGCAATCTCGCGCAGACGGCCAATCTCCTGCATCACATTGGGTGCATTGTGAGCCGTGACAACATATATTTCATTGTTGCTCTTGTTCGTCATGCGCAATTGCTTGTCGGGCGTCAGCTCACTTTTGAGCACGTCAACAGGAATCGGCTGAATGATTTCTTGTTCCATCTTGGTGAGGTTTGCAGTTTCTATAGTTCGTAAACTTTGTCTTGTACGTATTTTGCCCATTCCATCGGAGTCCTGGACTTGTCGAACGTCTGCCAGGGAATGGGCTTTCCAATGGTTATCTGGAAGGTCTTATGAACGTTTTTGTACATTTCATCGACCAAAAACAGCATAGCCAGATTAAAGGGCAGGAAACGGTCGGAAAAATTAGCCAGACGGTAGAAGAAGCCGCTGTTGCGACCACTGAAGTGGATGGGCACCACATCACGCTGATACTCCACGCTCTTCGAAATGAAGGTTTTGCTCCACGGAATGTCACGGATGACGCCATGATGCCGGCGCGAACAGATGCCGGCAGGGAACATGAGCATGTGGTTACGGCTCTCAAAACCTGCTTTCACCATACGGGGGAAGTCACGCCCCTGCTTACCCGTCTTGTTAATGGGGATGCACACTGGCGCCAGACCAGGCAAGTTCATCAGCAAGTCATTGACCAGATAACGGAAACGGCCGTCATAGTGACGCCCGATGACGGCGCCGAGAGCCACGCCGTCCTCACCACCCAACGGATGGTTGGAAACAAAGGTGTACAGGCGGCCGTCATCAGGCGAGGGAAGATTCTCACGCCCCTTCACCTCCAGCGTCATGTCCAAATAGCGGACACACTCCTCCAGCCACTCGACGCCGCTCTTGTCACGGCTCTCCCACAAAAAGGCATTCACACGGTCCTGATGGACAATCCGTTTCAGCCACGAGACAAGGAACCCCGGCACATACCTGGACTTCTCTCCCATCTTCTCATGGAGAATTACGTCAATATCTATCGTTCTTTCCGTAACTGCATTCATTTTTCGCGCGATTACACTATCAACATGCAAAGGTAGAAATAATGTTTCAATTATTGCACTTTTTGACCGAAAAAGTGCAGAGATAACAGAAAAATGCTCCGGAAGATGACACAAACAACCAACAGCCAAGGCGACCTTTTGTAAACAAATCGGATTTTTTTAGGCAACAAATAAAAAAAAGTGGGGAAAAGTGGGGGAATGTGGGGAGTTTTTACTAATTTTGCCAACGATTCCACTAATAATATGAACGCATGCGTTTTTTAGGAAAGATAGAAGCAAAGACCGACGCTAAGGGAAGGGCATTCCTGCCCGCCACGTTCCGCAAGGTGCTGCAGGCAGCTGGCGAAGAGACGCTGGTGCTGCGCAGAGATGTGTTCCAGCCCTGTCTTGTGCTCTATCCCGAAAGCATTTGGAACCAGCGTCTGGACGCGCTGAAGACACGCCTGAGCCAGTGGAGTGCCGAACACCAGAAGGTGTTACGCCAATTCGTCTCAGAGGCAGAAAACGTCACCCTTGACGGCAACGGCCGTTTCCTCATTTCCAAACGTCTTTTACAGACAGCATCCATCCAGCAGGACATTTGCTTCATAGGCATGGACGACACCATAGAGATTTGGGCAGGAGGACACGTAGAGGACACCTTCAAAGACGAAGAGAAATTCGGAGCCGAGCTGGAAGAAATCATGAGCACGGACATCTGACGCACCTATGACGACCACCGCCGCAACATACCACGTACCTGTGCTCCTGCAAGAGAGCATTGACGGACTTGACATCAAACCCGCCGGCATCTACGTGGACGTCACATTCGGAGGAGGCGGGCACAGCCGCGAGATACTCAGGCGACTGGGCCCCGGGGGGCGGCTGTTCAGTTTCGACCAAGACGCCGATGCTGAAAAGAACATCGTCAACGACAACAGGTTCACCTTCGTCAGAAGCAACTTCAGGTATCTCAAGAACTGGATGCGCTACTACGGTATAGAAAAGATAGACGGACTGCTGGCTGACCTTGGGGTGTCAAGCCATCATTTCGATGACGAGACACGCGGCTTCTCGTTCCGCTTCGGAGATGCACCGCTTGACATGCGGATGAACAAACGGGCTGGCATGACTGCTGCCGAGCTTGTCAACAATGCCAGTGAGGAACAACTCGCCGACATTTTCTACCTGTACGGAGAACTGAAGGGTGCCCGCCGTATTGCCGCCGCCATTACGAAGGCGCGGAGTGCCGGCCCCATCAGCACCAGCGGTGACCTGATGAACGCTGCAGCCAGCGTCATACGACAAGAACGCGAGAAGAAAGAGGCAGCAAAACTGTTTCAGGCCCTGCGCATTGAGGTCAACCACGAGATGGACGCACTACGCGAAATGCTCCTCAGTGTCAGCGAACTGCTGGCCGAGGGAGGACGACTAAGCATCATCACCTACCACTCACTGGAAGACCGTATTGTCAAGAACGTCATGAAAACCGGCAATGCCGAGGGCAAGGCGCGGCAGGACTTCTACGGACGCTTTGACTCACCCTTCAGACTGGTAAACGGCAAGGTAATAACCCCGACTTCCACCGAGCTGGAACAAAACCCGCGCAGCAGAAGCGCAAAACTAAGAATAGCAGAAAAGGTATAAGATATGGCAGAGATGGAGACGACAGACGAGAAACTGACACCAACGGAGCCCGGACAAGAGAAGAAGGAAGACGTCCAGACCATGGGTACGCTGGAAACCTTAAAGAAAATAGGGAAGAACGTCAGCGAGGACGACACCATGCCCACAGGCACCGTCACCCTGCGCAAGGTCCTCGGCGGCGACATCCTTTCTACTGAGCTGGTACGCCGCCAAGTGTGGCTGTTCCTGCTCATCGTCGTCTTCATCGTTGTCTCCGTAGCTTTCCGCTACCAGTGCCAGCAGGACATGATTCAGATAGACAAGCTGGAGAAAGACCTGAAGGACGCCCGCTACAAGGCACTGGAGAGCGCCAGCACACTGACGGAGAAGTGTCGCGAGAGCCATGTGCTCAACATCCTACGCGCCAACCAGGACAGCACACTGCACACCTCCGACCAGCCACCTTTTATAATAAACACAGAAGAATAAGGAGTTCATGAGTAAGTTCAAAAGCGACAAAGTATTACCGCGCTACTTCTTCATTGCCGTAGTGCTCGCCCTGATTAGCATTGCCGTCATTGCAAAGGCTATGTACATCATGACGGTCAAGAAAGACTACTGGGAAAAGGTGGCCGCACGACTGGTACAGGAAAACGACACTGTATCAGCCGTACGAGGCAACATCCTCAGTTGCGACGGACAGCTCATGGCATCCAGCATACCACAGTACATCGTATACATGGACTTCCAGCCGGGCAACAACCAGGACACCGCCTGGGCACGCAAGCTCGACTCCCTATGGACGGAGAAGATAGACAGTCTCTGCGAAGGACTCCACAACATCTTCCGCCAGCGCTCGGCCGAAGAATTCAAGGAAAACCTCCTGGAAGGGCGCAACAAGATGGTCAGGAACAAGAAAACCGGCGAGATGACGAAAGGAGCACGCTACTGGCCCATCTGGAAAAAACGCATCAACTACAACACCTTCCTTGAAGTCAAGAAACTTCCGCTATTGAACCTTCCGCCAAACAAGGGCGGGTTCAGCTGGGAGGAGTTCAACACGCGACGCCACCCATTTGGATCACTGGCACTACGGACCATCGGCGATATTGGTTCCGAGAAAACCCGCAATGCCAGAGGACGCATCATTACCAAGGACAGCGCACGCTACGGACTGGAACTGGCATGCGACACGCTGCTGCGCGGAACACCAGGCATCATTCACCGCCAGAAGGTACTCAACAAGCGACTGGGACTTGTCGTAGCTCCGCCCGAGAACGGTGCCGACATTGTGACCACCATTGACGTCAACATGCAGGACCTTGTAGAGCGTGCCGTTATTGACGAACTAAAGAAAATCAACGGCGACATGGGCGTAGCCATCCTCATGGAGGTAAAGACAGGTGACGTCAAGGCCATTGCCAACATAGAGCGTGCAACAGACCTCCAGGGCAACACCCACTACATGGAGCTCTACAACCGGGCCGTCAGCTACCGTTGCGAGCCAGGTTCGGTGTTCAAGGTGGCATCTTTCCTCGTTGCCTTGGACGATGGAGTCGTGGACACAAGCTACGTCATACACACCGGCGGAGGACAGATGATGATGCACGGCCGCAACATGAAGGACCACAACTGGAGAAAAGGCGGCTATGGTGACATGAATGTAGCACACGCACTGGAAGTCAGCTCGAACATCGGTGTCAGCTATGTCATCGACCGTTTCTACGGACAACATCCGGAAAAATACGTAAAGGGACTTTACCGTGTAGGCATCCACGAGGACTTGAAACTGCCCATCAAAGGATACCTGCCGCCTTACATCCGTATGCCAGACACCAAGACCACCGACCGAGCCAAGTACTGGAGCAAGACGACACTACCCTGGATGTCCATAGGATACGAAACACAGATAGCCCCCATCAACACGGTGGCCTTCTACAATGCCATAGCCAACAACGGCAAGATGATGCAGCCACGCTTCATCAAAAAAGTGGTGAAGGACGGCAAGACTATCCAGGAATTCCCACCCGTTGTGCTGAAAGAACGCATCGCCAAGCCACAGACCATCAAGACCATGCAGACCATCCTGACTCATGTGGTCAGTCAGGGACTGGGACGCAAGGCCGGTTCACCATCGTTTGCCGTAGCGGGCAAGACCGGTACGGCACAGATTGCCGACGCAGACGGCAGCTACCACTCAGGAACCACACGCTACTGGCTGTCATTTGCAGGCTACTTCCCTGCCGACAATCCACGCTATACCTGCATCGTCTGCCTGAAGAAATCAGGGTTACCCGCATCTGGAGGCGGCATGTCTGGCGTGGTATTCCATCATATCTCTGAGGGAGTGATGGCACAGAATCTTAAACTGCGTGTGGAAGACGCCTGTGACAGCACATCCATCATGACACCCGAAGTAAAGAACGGTAACATACTGGCTGCCGACTATATCCTGCGCCATCTGAACATCCGCTCCAATGGAGGATGGGACGACTCGGACATCACCAGAAATCCTGTATGGGGAAAGGCGGTAACAGAGAAACACCATGTTACCATCAGCCGGACAGAACCAAAGGCAGGCGTGATACCTGACGTCATCGGCATGGGCGCACGCGATGCCGTTTACCTGATGGAGAAGAGCGGCGTAACGGTAAAACTTAACGGACGGGGTAAGGTAAAGAGCCAAAGTCTTGCTGCTGGCAAGGCCGTCAAGCCTGGAATGAAATGTGAACTTCTATTAGTTAACCACTAAAAGGGATAGAGACATGAAACTGGAAGAGTTACTGAGAAACGTAAAGCCTTTGAGCATCATGGGCGATGCGGAGACCGACATCACGGGTGTCAACATCGACTCCCGCCGCATTAAGGACGGCCACCTTTTTGTGGCCATTAAAGGAACCCAGACCGACGGACACAATTTCATCGGCAAAGCAATAGAACTGGGAGCGAAAGCCATCCTCTGCGAGGAAATGCCATCAGAAAGGCCCGAAGGCATCACCTATATACAAGTGGCATCGACCGAAAAGGCCGTCGGTCCTATTGCAACTGCCTTCCACGGCTACCCGTCAGAGAAACTCAGGCTGGTAGGGGTAACAGGAACCAACGGCAAGACAACCATTGCCACCTTATTATATAATATGTTCCGTAAGATGGGACATAAGTGTGGACTGCTCAGTACCGTCTGCAACTACATCGAAGGTGAGCCCATTGCAGCAAGCCATACTACCCCTGACCCCATCGAACTGAATGAGCTGCTGGCCCGCATGGTGTCGGCAGGCTGTGAATATGCCTTCATGGAGTGTTCCAGCCATGCTATTGCACAACACCGCATCGGCGGATTACGTTTTGCCGGCGGACTCTTTACCAACCTTACACGTGACCACCTGGACTATCACAAGACCTTCGAGAACTACCGTGACGCGAAAAAGGCCTTCTTCGATATGCTTCCAAAGGACGCTTTTGCCATTACCAACGCAGACGACAAGAACGGACTATTCATGGTGCAGAACACAAAGGCAACTGTAAAGACCTATTCTGTCCGTTCCATGGCCGACTTCCGCGCACGCATTATCGAGTGTCACTTCGAAGGAATGTACCTGGAGATGGACGGTCATGAGGTTGGCGTACAGTTCATCGGTAAGTTCAACGTCAGCAACCTCCTTTGCGTCTATGGGGCAGCCGTCATGTTAGGGAAACAGCCCGAAGACATTCTCATCCAGTTGAGCACCCTGAAGAGTGTTGCCGGACGACTGGAGCCCATCCGTTCCGAAGAAGGTATAACAGCCATCGTTGACTACGCACATACTCCAGACGCTCTCGAAAACGTGCTGAATGCCATCAACGAGGTCATGGAAAGCAAAAAAGAAGGCAAGGTCATTACCGTCTGCGGAGCCGGAGGAAACCGCGACAAAGGGAAGCGCCCCCTCATGGCTCAAGAAGCTGTCAAGCAGAGCGACCGAGTCATCATTACCAGTGACAATCCACGCTTTGAGGAACCACAGGACATCATCAACGACATGCTGGCCGGACTTGACAAGAAACAGATGAAAAAAGTCATCTCCATCACCGACCGACGTGAGGCCATCCGCACTGCTGTCATGATGGCACAGAAGGGTGACGTCATACTCATTGCCGGAAAGGGACATGAGGACTATCAGGAAATCAAAGGTGTCAAACACCACTTCGACGACCGTGAAGTGGTGCGTGAGTGTTTTCAGTCGTAAACGTTAAAACTTCAATCAGACAACATGTTATACTATCTGTTCCGTTTCTTAGAACAATACAACGTTCCCGGTTCACACATGTGGAGCTACATCTCCTTCCGTGCTCTGCTCACACTGATTCTGTCGCTCCTCATCTCCGCCTGGTTTGGCGAATACTTTATCAAGTGGATGAAACGCCGGAGACTCTTTGAGACCGAGCGCGACCCAAGCATCGACCCTTACGGCATGCAGAAGAAGGGGACGCCCACCATGGGAGGTATCATCATCATCGTCTCCATCCTCATTCCCGTCATCCTCCTCGGGCGCATCCGGAACACCTACCTTATTCTGATGATTATCACAACTTTATGGTTGGGATTTCTCGGTTTCATGGACGACTACATCAAAATCTTCCAACGCAATAAGGAAGGCCTGAAAGGAAAATACAAGATTATAGGACAGGTGAGCATCGGTTTCATCGTCGGCCTCGTATTGTGGCTCAGCCCCGATGTGGTGGTACGCGAGAACGTCTATATACCCCAAGGAAACAACACAGAAGTAGTAGTAAAACACAAGAAAGAAGCGGTAAAATCACTGAAAACGACCATTCCGTTTATCAAGAACCACAACCTGGACTACTCCAAGGCCATGTCATTTTTTGGGAAATACAAGGTAGCCGCCGGCTGGGTACTCTTCGTAATCATGACCATCCTCGTAGTGACTGCCGTCAGTAACGGAGCAAATCTTAACGACGGTATGGATGGCATGTGCGCAGGCAACTCTGCCATTATCGGCGTTGCACTGGGAATACTTGCCTACGTGTCGAGCCATATAGGCTATGCCAGTTATTTCGATATCATGTACATCCCGCATTCCGAAGAACTGGTAATCTTCCTTTGTGCGTTTGTCGGTGCGATGATTGGTTTCCTGTGGTACAATGCCTTCCCGGCTCAGATTTTCATGGGCGACACCGGATCGCTTACCATCGGAGGCATCATCGGCGTCTGTGCCGTCATCATACACAAAGAGTTATTGTTGCCCATCCTGTGCGGCATATTCTTCGTGGAAAGCCTCAGCGTCATCATCCAAACTCAGTGGTTCAAGATTATGAAGAAGAAAGGCAAACGCGTCCGTGTCTTCCGAGCCACGCCCATCCACGATACCTTCAGAAGACTGGACAGCGAGCTTGACGCTACCAGTACCTACCTGCTACGCAAGTGGCCACACCGTCCGTTCCACGAATCAAAAATCACCATTCGATTCTGGATTACAACCATCATTCTGGCTGCACTGGCCATCATTACACTGAAAATAAGATAAAGAAAAGACAAAAAGAGGAAATGAAAAGAATCGTCATCTTAGGAGCAGGAGAAAGCGGTGCAGGTGCCGCCGTCCTGGCAAAGAAAGAAGGATTTGATGTTTTCGTCTCGGACATGTCGCATATTGCCGACCGATACAAAAAGATGCTGGACGAGCGTCACATTGAATGGGAGGAGGGACAGCATACAGAGGAGAAGATACTCAATGCCGATGAAATCATAAAGAGTCCCGGTATCCCCGACACAGCTCCCATGATCAAGAAAGCCATGGATAAAGGCATACGGATTATCAGCGAGATTGAGTTCGCCGGACGCTACACTCAGTCGAAGATGATCTGCATCACCGGTTCCAACGGTAAGACAACGACTACCAGCCTCATCTATCACATCTTCAAGGAAGCAGGCTATGATGCAGGACTGGCTGGCAACATCGGCCATTCCCTTGCCCTGCAGGTTGCCGAGGAGCCACACGAATACTACATCATCGAGCTCTCCTCTTTCCAGTTGGACAACATGTACGACTTCCGCGCCAACGTAGCTATCCTGCTGAACATCACCCCTGACCATCTGGACCGTTATGAATTCAAAATGCAGAACTATGTGGACGCAAAGATGCGCATCATTCAGAACCAGACGCCTCAGGACGCCTTCATCTACTGGAACGACGACCCCGTTATCCAGAAAGAACTGAAGAAGTACGACATCAAGGCCATTCAGCTGCCTTTCTCTGAGCTCAAGGAAAAGGGTTCTATCGGCTACATTGAAGAAGGGAAATACCAGATTGAGAAGCCGGAGCCTTTCAATATGGAACAGGAGTCGTTGAGTCTTACTGGACGACACAACATCTACAACTCACTGGCAGCTGGTATCGCTGCCAACGTCGCAGGCATCAAAAAGGAAGTTATACGACGCTCACTGAGCGACTTCCCCGGTGTGGAGCACCGACTGGAGAAGGTGTGTGACGTGCGCGGCGTCCACTATGTCAACGACTCAAAAGCCACCAACGTCGATGCCTGCTGGTATGCTCTTGACTCCATGAAGACTAAGGTTGTACTCATCATTGGAGGCAAGGACAAAGGCAACGACTATGCCCCCATCATACCACTTGTCAAGGAGAAGTGCTCGGCACTGGTCTATCTGGGTGCCGACAACCAGAAACTTCACGACAACTTCGACCAGTTGGGCATTCCGGTTAGAGACACGCACTCCATGAAGGAGTGTGTCAGTGCCTGTTACGAACTTGCGCAGCCTGGCGAGACGGTGCTGCTCTCTCCCTGCTGTGCATCCTTTGACCTGTTCAAGAACATGGAGGACCGCGGCGAGCAGTTCAAGGAACTGGCAAGAAGCCTCTAATCAAGGTCTTCCGGGACACACATAGAAGCAAAACAAAAAGAATGGAAAAGAAAATAGGCAATCTCTTCAAAGGCGACAAAGTCATCTGGATGGTGTTCTTGTTTCTCTGCCTCATCAGCATCGTCGAAGTATTCTCTGCCTCGAGCACGCTAACCTACAAGAGTCAGAGCTACATCGGCCCCATCATGGGACATGCAAGCAAGATTCTCATGGGATTCTTCCTTACCATCATCATCCTGAACATCCCTTGTCGATACTTCAAGCTGATGAGCCCCTTCCTGTTAGCGGTTACGGGGTTCATGCTGCTATGGGTTTGCTTCGTAGCTCCAAAGACAAACGACGCTGGCCGGTGGATTTCCATTCTCGGAATAAAGTTCCAGCCCTCAGAGATAGCCAAGGGCACGATGATACTCATCACGGCGCAGATTCTCAGTGCCATGCAGCGCGAGAACGGTGCCGACAAGGATGCCTTCAAGTTCATTATGTGGATACTTATACCCACGGTACTGCTTATCGGCGTGGAGAATCTCTCTACGGCTGCCTTGCTGTTCCTGGTCATCCTGCTGATGATGTTCATCGGACGCGTTCCCTGGCAACAACTGGGTAAACTATTGGGCATTATCGCTATCATCGGTGCCTTTGCCCTATTTTTTGTCATGATTGTCGGCGAGGAGGACAAGGAAAAGGACAGCAACCTCACCAAGACAGAACAGATAGACTCGGCACACGAGGAAAAGTCCGGAGTAGCAAAAGCCTTCAGCTCCATCCTTCACCGCGCCGGAACCTGGAAGACACGTATCAAAGATTTTGTCGATGACAAGTACATTGCTCCGGAAGACTACGACTTGGACAAGAACATGCAGGTAGCCCATGCCAACATAGCCATCGTCTCCAGCCGCTACATCGGCAGAGGTCCGGGTAATTCCGTGGAGCGCGACTATCTTCCACAGGCCTACAGTGACTTCATCTATGCCATCATCATTGAAGAGATAGGATTAGTCGGGGCTGCCTTCGTAGCGTTCCTCTATATCATCCTGCTGTTCCGTACAGCACGTATTGCCCGACGCTGCGAGAATAACTTCCCTGCATTCCTGGCCATGGGGTTAGCACTACTCCTCGTCATACAGGCCACGTTCAACATGCTTGTAGCCGTTGGACTGGCTCCGGTCACAGGCCAGCCCCTGCCGCTTATCAGCCGAGGCGGAACCTCCACAATCATCAACTGCGCCTACATCGGAGTCATTCTTAGCGTTAGCCGTTCAGCAAAGAAGAGAAAAGACGGTCTGGCAAAAGCACCAGAAGAGACACATGCAAATAATAGTTAAAAAAACGGGAAAACGAAATAATCTTTGTATCTTTGCACATTCTATATATATAAGGCATGGAAAAGGAAAAAGACGGAATGAATTCTCCACATGAGGAACTGAGAGTCATCATCAGCGGTGGCGGCACAGGAGGCCACATCTTTCCGGCTGTCAGCATCGCAAACGCCGTACGCGCCTTGCGTCCCGACGCCAAGATTCTGTTTGTAGGAGCAGAAGGGCGCATGGAGATGCAGCGCGTTCCTGCTGCAGGCTATGAAATCAAGGGACTTCCCATCTGCGGCTTCGACAGAAAGAACCTGTTGAAGAATGTGAAAGTACTCTACAAGATATGGAAAAGCCAGTGCATGGCCCGTCAAATCATCAAGGACTTCCATCCTCAGGTAGCCGTTGGTGTAGGCGGATACGCCAGCGGTCCCACGCTGAACAAAGCGGCCTCCATGGGCATTCCCTGCCTTATCCAGGAGCAGAACTCCTACGCCGGTGTCACTAATAAGCTTTTGGCTAAGAAAGCCAGAAAGATATGTGTTGCCTACGAAGGCATGGAGCGATTCTTCCCCGCTGACAAAATTCTGCTGACCGGCAATCCCGTCCGCCAAGCACTCCTCGACAGTAACGCCACCCGTGAGGAAGCACTGCATACCTTCGGACTTTCCCCTGCAAAGAAGACCGTCCTGCTCGTAGGCGGAAGCCTTGGTGCACGTACCATCAACGAGAGCGTCATCCAGCACTTGAAAGAGATTGAAGCCTCTGGACTGCAGTTCATCTGGCAGACAGGCAAGTACTACAGTCAGTCCATCAGTCAGCAACTTCAGGAGAAAGGACAGCCCAAGAACCTGATTGTGACCGACTTCATCAACGACATGGCTGCAGCCTACAAAGCAGCCGACCTTGTCATCAGCCGTGCCGGTGCCAGCAGTATTTCCGAATTCTGTCTTATCGGCAAGCCCGTCATTCTTGTTCCCAGCCCCAACGTTGCTGAAGACCATCAGACAAAGAATGCCATGGCACTTGTCCGCCGCAATGCAGCGCTCTTCGTTAGCGATGCCAATGCGCCGCAGCAGCTTATCAGCCTGGCCATCGAAACCGTCAAGAACGAGAACCAACTGTCTACACTACACGAAAACATTCTGAAGATGGCCCTGCCTGACTCGGCTGCCATCATTGCCAAGGAGGTCATCGCCCTGGCAGAAAACGCATCATAGAGACACCCGAAGAAACATGACTATCAAGGACATTAAAGCAGTATATTTCGTCGGAATCGGCGGCATTGGAATGAGTGCCATTGCCCGATATTTTATCAGCCGCGACATCGTTGTCGGCGGTTACGACCGGACCCCATCAGACTTGACGCGACAGTTGGAGAAGGAAGGAGCCCTGATACACTACGAAGAGAACGTTGACACGATTCCTGACGCTTGTAAGCAAAAGGACTCCTGCCTTGTTATCTATACACCAGCCATCCCTGCCGACCATCAAGAGCTGGTATTTTTCCGGGAGCACGGCTTCAATATCCAGAAGCGAGCACAAGTGTTAGGTACACTTACGGAGGCCCACAAAGGGCTCTGTGTCGCCGGTACGCACGGAAAGACCACCACGTCCACCATGTGTGCCCACATCCTTCACCAAAGCCACCTGGACTGCAACGCCTTCCTTGGCGGTATCTCCAAGAACTACCAGACGAACTATATTCTCTCCAAGAGCGATTACGTCGTCATTGAAGCCGATGAGTTTGACCGCTCTTTCCACTGGCTGCGTCCGTGGATGTCCGTCATAACGGCAACCGACCCAGACCATCTGGACATCTATGGCACCAAAGAAGCCTATCTGGAGAGTTTCCGCCACTACTCCTCCCTCATCCAGCCCGGTGGTGCGCTGATTATCCATCGTGGTCTCGAGATGCAAGAGCAGCTGCAGGACGGTGTACGACGCTACGACTACAGTCTTGACAAAGGCGACTTCCATGCCGAGAATATTTGTATTGAGAACGGGGAAATCACCTTCGACTTCATCTCCCCTATTGAGAACGTCCCGCATGTCATACTGGGACAGCCTGTTCCCATCAACATTGAGAACGGCATTGCAGCCATGGCCATGGCCCAACTGGCAGGGTGCACGACAGCGGAACTGCGTCACGGCATGGAGACCTACGGAGGCGTAGACCGCCGCTTCGACTTCAAGCTGAAGAGCGACCGGCTGGTGCTGCTCTCCGACTATGCCCACCATCCCAAGGAGATTTTCCAGAGTGCCCGCAGCATTAGAGAACTCTATAAGAATCGTCATATCACGGCCATCTTCCAGCCCCACCTCTACACTCGCACCCGCGACTTCTACAAAGATTTTGCCGATGCCTTGAGCCAGCTGGATGAAGTGATTCTCACCAATATCTACCCTGCCCGCGAGCAACCCATCGAAGGCGTTACGTCCAAGCTCATCTATGACAACCTGAAGCCTGGCGTCAAGAAGCAACTCATCCAGAAGGACCAGGTTCTTGACCTGGTGAAATCACGCAACTTCGACGTGCTACTCATACTGGGAGCTGGTGACCTGGACAACGATGTACCCCAAATCGCCCAAATACTCCAAGACAAATGCTGAAGAAATCCCTCGTCATCGCACTTGACATTGTCATTGCCGGATATCTCGTGCTGGCCATCACAGCGTTCAACCAACCTGTGGAAAAAGCCTCCGTATGCTCAGAGGTGAAGATTGACATTAAGAAAAGTGCCATGGAAGGATTCCTGAACGTCAACGAGGTGAAGAGCCTGCTTCAGCGCAACAACCTGTATCCGCTGGCACAGCCCATGCAGTTCATCAATACCCGCAACATTGAAGATGTCCTGCGCAAGAGCCCCTTCGTTGAGAAAGCGGAGTGCTACAAGACGCAGGGCGGTCACGTCTGTATTGACCTGACACAGCGCATGCCCATTCTGCGCGTCATGTCCGACAATGGCGAAAACTACTATCTGGACGAGCATAGTAACATCATGCCAAAGACCCGGTATACCAGTAATCTGATAATCGCCACTGGAGCCATCAGCCGCCGCTATGCCCAAAAAGTGCTTACCCCACTTGCCAGGTATCTCATCGGCGACGACTTCTGGCAGAACCAGATTGAACAGTTGAATATCCTGAATGACGGATCGCTTGAACTGATTCCACGCGTCGGTGACCACATAGCCTTCCTGGGTGAGCCAGCAAACATAGAGAAGAAGTTGGAGAGACTCCGCAAGTTCTACATCTACGGGCTCAACAAGGCCGGATGGAACCAGTACTCCTACATCAGCGTGGAATTCGACAACCAGATTGTATGCAAACGAAGATATTAAGAAGTAAATATATATGGCAGTAAAGGAATTTATCGTAGCAATTGAACTCGGTTCATCAAAGATGACTGGTATTGCGGGACAGAAGAATCTTGACGGCAGCATCACCGTGCTGGCTGTTGTCAAGGAGTCCTCGTCCTCGTTCATCCGAAAAGGTGTAGTCTACAACATTGACAAGACCGCACAATGCCTTACAAGCATTGTGAAGAGGCTGGAGAACCAGCTGAAGTCCAGGATAACAACAGTGTATGTAGGTGTTGGCGGACAGTCGTTGCGTAGCGTACGCAATGTCATCGTCAAGGATATTCCCGCCGATACCATCATCACCCAGGAGATGGTAATAGAACTGATGGACGCCAACCGTGACATGCAGTACGCCGACCAGGAGATACTGGACGCCGCCGTTCAGGAATACCGCGTTGACACACAGTACCAAACCGACCCGGTAGGTATCCAGGCCACCCGTCTGGAGGGTAACTTCCTGAACATACTGCAGCGTAAGGCCTTCTACAAGAGTCTGAACAGCTGTTTTGAGGCAGCCGGCATTCCGGTGGCAGAGATGTATCTGGCACCGCTGGCCCTGGCAGACAGCGTACTTACCGAATTGGAGCGCCGATCCGGCTGTGCCTTGGTAGACATCGGAGCCGACACGACCACCGTCTCCGTGTATTCCAAGAACATCCTGCGCCACCTGGCTGTCATTCCCCTCGGCTCCAACAACATCACCAAGGACATCGCCACCCTGAAAATGGAAGAGACCGATGCCGAGAAAATGAAACTCAAATACGCATCGGCCTACACTGACAATAACGACATTGACAACACCCTGAAGTACTCCATCGACGCCGACCGTCAGGTGGAGAGCCGTGTCTTCGTCGAGATTGTCGAGGCACGCATGGAGGAAATCATCGAAAACGTATGGTACCAGATACCCTCTGAATACTATGACAAGTTGCTGGGAGGCATCATCCTCACCGGCGGCGGCTCGAACATGAAGGATATTGAAAAGGCTTTCCAGAACCATACGCACATTGACAAGATTCGCATCGCCAAGTTCGTCACACAGACCATCAACTCACACAACGAGGACATCAAGTCGCACAACGGCATGATGAACACTGTGCTTGGGCTTTTGGCCAAAGGTGAGATGAACTGCTCCGGCGGCGAACTGACAAACGACATCTTCAGCCAGGACGAGAAGCCATCGGCAACTGACATCCGCCAGCCGGCACGTCAGGCAGTCGAGATGCCTTCCGGCGCGGTACGCACAGAAGCAGAGAAACTGCGTGCCGAGGAAGAAGCACGGAAGAAGAAGGAGGAAGAGGAACGCATCGCCCGTGAAAAGGCCGAGGCCGAAGCTGCCGAGGCCGCGCGCATCCGCCGTGAGAACAGTAAGTGGACCAAGTTCAAGAAAGGAGCCATGAAGTTCGTCAAGGGCATGGTTGACGAGGAAGACGAGTAATATCCGAGACATCGAAATATCGAAACAACGAAAAAAAAGAAAAGATTATGGCAGACAACATAATAGACATCCTGGACTTCGGCGAGCCGGAGAAGGAGCACAGCATCATCAAAGTCATCGGCGTCGGCGGCGGCGGCGGCAATGCCGTCAACCACATGTATCGCGAAGGTATTCACGACGTGACGTTCGTACTCTGCAACACGGACAACCAGGCACTCAATGACTCCCCGGTACCAGTCCACCTGCAATTGGGCAAAGAAGGACTGGGAGCCGGCAACAAGCCAGAGAAGGCCCGTCAGGCAGCAGAGGAGAGTCTAGAGGACATCAAGAACATGCTCAACGACGGCACCCGCATGACCTTCATCACCGCTGGTATGGGCGGCGGAACCGGTACCGGTGCCGCTCCCGTCATTGCACGTGTATCGAAGGAGATGGGCATCCTGACCGTCGGCATCGTCACCATCCCCTTCCGTTTCGAAGGCGCGAAGAAGATTGACCAGGCCCTCGACGGCGTGGAAGAGATGTCCAAGCACGTTGACGCGCTACTGGTCATCAACAACGAACGATTACGTGAGATTTACCCAGAGCTGTCGCTCATCGATGCCTTCGGCAAGGCTGACGACACCCTGTCGGTAGCAGCCAAGTCCATCGCTGAGATTATCACTGTCCATGGCCTCATCAACCTGGACTTCAACGACGTGAAGACCGTCTTGAAGGACGGAGGCGTAGCCATCATGTCGACGGGCTACGGCGAGGGTGAAGACCGCGTGAAGAAGGCTATTGAGGATGCCCTGAACTCGCCGCTGCTGAACGACAACGACGTCTACAATTCCAAGAAGATACTGCTCTCCATCGCCTTCTCCTCCCAGAAGGAAGGCCGCGACAACTTCATGATGGACGAGATGAACTACGTCAACGACTTCATGGACAAGTTCGGTGACTTTGAAATCAAGTGGGGCGTTGCCGTAGACCCCGAACTGGGCAAGAAGGTGAAGGTCACCATTCTGGCCACGGGCTTCGGCATCTCCAACGTCGACGGCATGCAGGACCGTATGGTGAAGCACTCACGCGAGGAGGCCAGCCGTATGGCTGAGGAGCAGGAGCGTGCCGCCAAACGCGAGGAGCGCCGTGAGCAGTACTACGGTCAGCCAGGCACTACCAAACGCTACAAGCGCCGCCCCAACATATACCTGTTCCGTCCCGAGGATTTGGACAACGACGACGTCATCTCCGCCGTAGAGTCGACACCTACCTACAAGCGTACACGCGAGATACTGGAAAGCATCAACAGTCAGGCTGACGGCGACAACCCACAGGAGACGCGTCCACAGCAGGAGTCACCCATCCAAGGCACCATCAGCTTCGCCTGAGCATCAACACCTTTCTGTCCTAACGGTACAACTCCTGTAAGACACCTATGGAACGAAGTTCAGGGAAGTCCGGCAGGTGCAGCCTGTAATATGCCAGCGCTACCTCCAGGAAACGGTTACGGTCCTCGTGCGACATCCGGAACAGGTACATCGTCGGGAAATCCATCCGTACCAACTGGTGCAGCCGCCAGGCATCCTCCGGCCCCAGGAAGTCACGATGCAACGGTGACACAGCACAGAATCGGCTCTCGCGCAGGTCAAAGCAGTCACCCTCCACATAGTCGTCCAAATTAGGGTAGAATCCCAGAAAGCGAGACAGCCTTAGCAGAAAGACCAGATGGAAGTTGGCAAAGCCCTCCGTCGCCCCGTCCAGCCATTGTATGCCAGACGAGATGTAGTCATAGAGCAGTTCGTTACGCTGTTCCCCCTTCAGCGCATGATAGAGGAACTCGGCCAGGAACAATGAGACAGAGAGTTTGCGGGGCTCCGTCTGCAGGTCAGGCAAAGGGACGACAAGCGACAAGTCACGCAGTTTCTGTAGCTGTGCCCTTGGACGGAGGTCGGCCTCAATGTTCAGCAGGGACAACGGCTGGAGCAGCTGCTTCCTGAACCTGGACTTTGCCGACTTCGGCAGCGAAACGATGAACGACAGACGTCCTTCCTCGCGAGTGAACATATCCACAATCAGCCGCGACTCTCCATACTTGAATGCATGCAGCACTACTGCATCCGTCTTTGTCAACATACGGCAAAAATACACAAATTTAGGCAATCGGCAACATTTTTTACGAAGAAAATTTGGCCAGTCGGAAAAATAGCCGTACTTTTGCACCCGCTTTTGATGGCATTTCCCTGCAGGAAGCCGTTGAGAGCACCGGAAACGGGGTCCCTTCGTCTATCGGTTAGGACGAGAGATTTTCATTCTCTAAAGAGGAGTTCGACTCTCCTAGGGACTACAACTTAAATCCGCCATCTGCGCAGCGATGCGCTACCACAAGGGACATCGGTGGCGGAAGGTTCCGCAAGGACCCTGCCCAGGGCAGCCCTGAAGCGCAAGACCCATAGGCTTTATTTAATGTACAACAAAAAAAACAAAAAAAATGGCAAACCACAAATCATCTCTCAAGAGAATTCGCCAGACAAAGGTGAAGGCACTTCACAATCACTACTACGCAAAAACCATGCGTAACGCTGTGCGCAAGCTCCGCGCCATGACCGACAAGGACGAGGCTATCGCACTCTATCCAAAGGTACAGAAGATGCTCGACAAACTGGCAAAGACCAACATCATCCACAAGAACAAGGCAGCAAACCTGAAGTCCAGCCTTGCACAGCACATCAACAAGCTGGACTAACAGGATGACTAAAATAACAAAAGAAGTCACATCCCAAACGGATGTGACTTTTTTGTGGTTTTTTAGCAAATAAATAACGCTGATTTCGCCATATTTTTCGTATCTTTGCAATCTAAAACGGACTATCATCAGAAAATGACAGAAGAACAGATTCAAAACGAAGGCCTTCAGCTACAGACTGAAGGAAAAGACAACTACTCCGCAAGTAACATCCAAGTTCTGGAAGGTCTGGAAGCAGTACGCAAGCGTCCGGCCATGTACATAGGCGACATCAGTGAGAAAGGTCTGCATCACCT
>CAMHIM010000036.1 GCA_946185225.1 uncultured Prevotellaceae bacterium | reverse complement strand
AAAATCCTCACAAAGATTGAGACAGTCTGACTGTCCAATGCTCAACTATCTGCTTTGCCTGTGAAGGGCGTATCGCCATACTTGTAGTTCAGGTTAAAGGCCGAGAGCGTGGAGGTGGTGGTGATAGCACCCCTTGTTGTGCGCGCCTGTGCTGATGGGTTTCATCGGGTTCTCAGAATCTTTTTGATAGGGTGTAAACAGATTGCGTGGCGGCTTGGTAGTATTTCAGCGTATAGGACTCCCCTTCCTCACGTCCGAATACGGTGAGGTTAACGGGTGAGAGGGCTGTCTCGCCGGTGAGGGTACAGGCGCCTCGGCACTCATCGCCCACAAAGGCTGCCAGCATGTCGCCAGCAGCAAACTTCACTTCGAGAGGCAACAGGTTGGCTGTCGTGATTGTGAGATGCGAAACCACGGGGTATTTCGCCGAGCCGTGCGTGAACTGTGGGATGAAGTCTTCGTCAAGACCATAAATATAGTCCACATCGAACTTCATCCTCTTTGTCAACGAAAACATCTGCTTCAACCGACTGCAATAGTAGCGCAGCGTCATATTCACCTCGTTCTCGCCGGTCTCGTAGCCGTATGCTTTCAAAATATAGAGATCCTTGTCGGATTCGTCCTTTCTGACGTCTTCGTCGTCACCGACACTGAGGTTGATTACCGGTCGTGAGAGGCCGCGCAAATCGTCGTCGACGAAGAGTGCCAGCAGGTCATCGGCCGAGGAGTATGGCTTCAAGGCATCCTCAATCTCCACCAGCATGATGGTCCAGTTCTCGTAGTTGCTGGGGTTCGGTTCAGGCCAGTCGGGAGCGACTTCGTTGCCGCTGAAGTCCACCTGCCAGGTCGGTGCCCCTGCAATGGTGGTCAGGGTGAAGTCGTTGTCGTCGTCATCGCTGTCGCATCCCCATGCCAGAGCAGCAAACAATACAAGCACTAAATAATTTGTCTTCATATACATAATGATTTACGAATTGTTGGATTTCATCCTTCGTTTTCCCGCCATGACAGAACAAACGTGTTTGTCCTGTCATGGCTTAACGAAAACGTTTTCACTTCACTATCACCTTTTTACCATTGTAAATATACACACCTTGCCGCGTGGGCCGCTTCGACAGCTGGGTGCCGCTAACGTTGTACCACTTTCCGTTTTCGCGGTCGGCCTTGACGAAACGGATGGCTGTAGGCTCGTCGGGACTGCCCACCACGGCATTGGCCTTGAAGACCATCTGCTCGTCGGTGGCAGCGATCATCTCGCCCTCACGCTCGATGGCAAACCAGAGGGGCTGTTGCTGATTGCCGGCAATGGACAAGTAGAAGAGCGGCAAACCGGCTGCTTCGCCCTTGGCTTTCAGCTCCTCACATCCCACCACTTCGCCGTCGGCGAAGGCGAGGAGACGGTCGCCCTCCTCCAGCTCGACACCTTCCACCACTGCGCTGACGCTCATGGTGCTCCTCTTGGCAGGAGTAGCTGAAGACGTCGTTGAAGTGGCCCATGCATCGATGTAGGTGCTCGTAGGCTCATAGAACGGATAGGTGAATTGCGTTCCGCTCTGTGCCTTGCGCAGCAACATGTAGCCCTCGCCGGGCTTCATGTACTCCAGGTTGCCGCGCCAGCTGCCTGTGCCTCCCGAAACGGTGAAGTAGGCAAACTCGCTGTGGCTCTTGATGACATCGCCTGGCTGGGCCTTGTCGTAATAGTCGCTCAGCGCCGTCTCCACTGGTAGGTTGAGCATCGGTGTATAGCCTATGCCGTTCCATCCATGCTTCACCGTGATGGTTCGCAAGTCTTTCTGCTTGATGATGCTGCCTGCGATAGGGAACTTGATTTCATCCTGCACATTGATGGCGTAGGCCCCCTGCGGCGTCAGGTCGATGGTGGTTACTGAACCGGAAGACAGCCAGTGGCCGTCGTGGTAGAGGAGCGTAGCGTCGCTGTTCAGGTCGGTCAGTGCGTCATTCTCCTTCCAAGGCAGTCCATCGAGCAGATTGCCGAGGTCGAAGAGTGCTTCGCTGGTCACGTTGAACGACACCCAGTTCCAGCCCTTCTTCAGGTCGAAGGTCTGAACATACTTATTGCCGCCGCTGAAGCGCACAGGGTTGTCGATGCCCAGCACTTCGGCGTTCTGGAACTTGAGAGTTGACTGATTCTTGTCGCCGACAGAGAGCTGCAGCTCACGGCCCGTGGAGTACTGCCACAGCTTGAAGGACAGGTCGCGGCCGCTCTTCTTGTTGTCATAAAGAGTCAGGAAGAGGTTGCTCTCGCCCGTCTGTGTGGAATAGCCGATATGGGCAAAGCCGTGGCACTGTCCGTCCTGTCCGAAGGCTCCAACGATGTCGCGCGCGTCGATGTCTATCTCGTCGTGCAGATAGACACGCCCCACGATATTCATCGAGTATTGCAGCAGGTCGCTGTCCACGTTCCACGCCCAGTCAGGCGTATCGCCCTCCACGGTCAGGTTCAGGTAGAAGGGCTCGGAGACGCCATCCTCGTCGGTGAGGTAGAGAATCTCGTCGTACGAGCCCACATTCAGGTTCTTGTTCACCGTGGCCTTGATGGTTTCCGACTCTTGTGCCTCGATGATGTTGGAGTACTTATCCAGCGTGAGCCACTTGGGACAGTTTTCGATGGTGTAGGTATGGCTCGTCGCCCCATCATTGTAGATGCTCAAGTACATTTCGGTGCTCTCGCCGTAATGAATGGTCTCATTTTCGTGGTTAAACAACCAGCGCAGCACGCTGTTGTTCACGAAGTAGCAGGCCGTGGCGGGCGATGCCATCGCATTGCCGTTCTTGTCCTCTATGTCGCGCAGCGTCACATAGATGTTGCGGCGGTTGATGCGCGAAGAATGTTCGTTGATGTTCACCAATACCTGATTGTCCTTGCCAACAAAGTTGAACGACAGGTTCTTCAATTCCTCGTATGGAATCACGGGTGCGGCCTCGTCGGCATCGATATGCGCCAGGATTTCGTCGGGAGAGCCGACGAACAAATAGTCGCGCATCGGGGTTGTCGTGGGTTCCTGTGTCACGGGATCCAGCTCATAGCGGACGTTTCCGTTGCTGTCTAGGTAGACCTTCTTGCTGTAGGGGTATGGTGTCAGCATGAGGTCGTTGTCCTTCTGTCGCTCCTGTCGGTCGAACGCGAGGTAGGACAGCAGACCGGCCTCGTCACCGCTGGGACTCTTCGTGGCGTATGCCTTGATAAGCGTCAGTGGCAGAGCCTGGCCGAAGAACATCAGTTCGTCAATATTGCCGCGCAGCCAGTTGCGGGTGTCAATGGTAGCCACCTGGCCTTTGCTGTCCGTCGTGTCATATTTTGCACCGCCAATCATCGGGTGTCCACCGCTGATGCCGCCCAACGAGTCGGACGAGAAGGTGGCCTTCAGTGTCTGGTCCACATAGATGTTGACCAAGTTGTAGGAACGGCTCACCGTCATGGCGTAATGGTGCCACTTGTTGTCGCTATAGCTGCTGCCCAGGTCGAAAGCCTGTCCGTTGGAACGGTACATCAGTTTCTCGGCCTCGAAGCCGATGTTGAACTGGTTCTCGGCGTTGAGTTCGTCCCGTCGGCCGGCACCGTTGGAGAGAAGCACACCGCGTCCCTCGCTGTCGGTCTTAAACCAGAACATCAGCGTGTAGTCCTGTTCTTTTGAGCAGTTCAGGGCGTTTTGTCGAAGTTCGATGCCCTTGTCGTCCCAATCCATGTGCAACGACAATCCGTACGGTATGGCCCAAGCCGCGTTATATAGCTTGGCGTTGGCGCCCTGCGTCTTGTCGAGTGCGTAGTCGCCGGTACCCTCGTTCATGGGGTAGTAGTCT
Source organism: uncultured Prevotellaceae bacterium (assembly GCA_946185225.1). GTDB lineage: Bacteria > Bacteroidota > Bacteroidia > Bacteroidales > Bacteroidaceae > Prevotella. Next base: position 16,027 of record CAMHIM010000036.1, on the reverse strand, counting down.
ACAAGCCCCACTTCGTAGCCCGTCAGTCGTTTGCTGCCGTAGGTGGTACCCACCTGTCCACCATTCAAAGCACGATACCACACACGGGCCTCCATCATCCGGCCTTTATAGAACTTGCTGCCCGTGCGGTCGGTCTCGTTGGTGCGTCCGAAGATGAGCGTTCCAGTACCCTTGTATGGCTCGGCAAGTTTGAACTGACCTATCTGCACACCTCCATTATAGAAAGTCAGAGAGTCTTTCGCTTCTTCTTCCTTGGAAGTATTTGTGGGAGCTTTGAGGGTTAGCGCCACCTGGGTGAACCCGTTCTTCTCGATGGTGTCGGTGGAGACGAAGGTCTGGTCGTCGACGACAGCCTTTAGGTGGTAGTCGGCGGTCAACCACAACTGCAGCTTCTTTCCGTTGGTGCCATGCGAGAAGAGTGGCATCTCCTGCCCCGTAAAGTCGGGCTTCACCATCAGGTCGATGGTCAGGTCTTTGTCGCTGAAGTTACGCTGTGCCTCGCTCTCCACGCTGCTATTGCCGTCGAACTGCAGCGACACCGTCTCTGTCACGTTCTGGTTGTTCATCTCGCCCTTCACTTCAAAGTTGGTGATAGGCGAGAGATAGTTGTGCTCGATGTCCTCAGAGAAGTTGAACACGACTTTGTCACCAATACCGAGTATGCCGCCCACCGGTTCGGGTGTGCCGAACAGCTGCGGACGTCGCGTGTCCTTCACGCCGCTCAATATCTTCGACGCCGTAGTGAGGAACGTGTTGCCGTTCCTGCAGTAGAGTACGGCCCTGAGGGCGTAAGCCTTCTCCGTCACGATTCCCTCGCCGTAGAACTGCGTCACGATGTTGCCGTTTTCGGGAATCATCTCGCGAACACCGCTGGCCTGGGCCATCAGGGTGGAGTCGGCATAGAAGGAGCACAGGTTGGTCCACGCGTCGTCACCGCGAAGCGACTCCTTATATTGGAACTCGATGTGGTCGAAATTATGCTGGTACTTGTTGAAGCCGTCGATGGTCACTGGCAGGAACCATCCGCGCTTCTCGTTCCATTGTGCATTGGTGTTCATCACCCATTGGTCGCCGGGTGTCGAGATGTTCACCGGTCCTGCCTGACGCAGGAAGTGCACGTCGAATGCCACGTTGTCATACGAGTTGCTCCTGTCGTCCGGCGACCACAGCCCCAGCTGCAGTCCCTCGAAGTCGAAGCCGTCGCCGGCATGCACCTCGATGGTCTTCTGCACCACAACGCCTGGATCCAGCACCACGTCGATACCATGGCTGTTGAGCGGTGTGCCGTCGATGTACACCTTCGCGCCGTTGGGGTTGTTCTTCTCGTTGAGGTGCAGGTTGAAGACTCTCAGACTGCCGGTGACAGCCTCTGGCTGTTCACTGTCGTTGGTCATATACACTTTGAAGCGGGCCGGGTCGCCGACAGGCACGCCGCTGATGCTTTGTCGGTCGAGCGTAATCTTCGGGTTGCTGATTTTCTTCGTCCGCTCGTCGAGCAGGGTGCCGCCCTCGTAGATGGAAGTGTAGCGTGCGTCCTCCCACGGGTTGCAGGTGGCGCCGCCACGGGTGCGATAGACGAAGCCACGGGCATAGCGGACATCGCTCATGGTGTTGTCTCGACTTATGTGGTTCTTCACATAGTCCACGCCGTCGTAGTAGTTCTGGCTTGAGAACACATCGAACAGACCGTCGGACTTCACGTATGCCGTATCGGTCTGTGCGCGGAAGACGTCAATGTTCAGATGGCTCTTCTTGTCCATGCTGAGGGTGAAGCTTTCCTTTCGGCTAAAGGTATGCGACTCGCCGGAGACATCCTTCACAGCGTAGTTGAGGACGGGCAAGATTCTGAACTTGAACGTCTTGCCGTAGAAGGACATCTTCGACTCGAAGGCCGGATTCTTGTTGTCATTGCCTTGGGCCGAACCGGCCTTTGTCTTTGAGTCAAGTTTGCTCCACAGCATATTCAACAGCTTTGTAACCACCTTCATACCGACAATGGAAGCGGCTCCCAGTCCCGCGTCGAGACCCTCTGTGTCGAAGTAAGATCCGCTGATGACGCCGGGCAGATGGTAGTAGTTGGAGATGGTGTAGTCGTTCTCAAACTGTTCGCTGTAGGTAATCTTCGAACCGCCGTCCACATCGTAGTTTGCCACGAAGTCGTAGGCCCTGAGTTTCTCGTGCTCGTTGTTGGCCACCATCTGCAGCCATTCGAAAATAATCTGGCACTTCTCGGCCACTTCATCGATGGGGTTGTTAGTGGTGCCGGCGGGCAGGTGGATGACATAGTTCATCCCGGTCTCTTCGGGCATGGTGCTGGTGTAGTAGAACACCTCATCGTCCTTTGTGTTCACCACTGCGAAATTGTCATCGTCGGCGTCCACCAACGAGCGATAGACGGGCTTTCCCGTGGCGTTGGCCTTTGCCTGCGCCTCGTCGGCCGTGCCGGTGAACATCATTGCGCGCAGTTCTTCCACCTTCTCGGGAAGAATCTGCGTCAGGATGTGCTTCTGCGTGTGTATGAACTGAGACTTCACCTGCGGACCGTAGGCCAGCGACTCGTCACGCACCAAGTGGTAGACGGTGCCTTGTGCATCGCTGCCCTCGGCAATGTGCACCAGCGAGCCATAGGAGTTTTTCACGCCAGCCGTCGTGCCGCCGAGACGGCCCAGCATCTGCTGGTAAATACTGTCGGGGATGGCGCGTATGGTTGACATGGGCGACACCACGACGTTCTGCACCATACCGATGTAGACGTCGGCATCGGCCCCCACCATTGTCGAGGCGGTGCTGGTGGTGATGTCCTGGTTGACATTCATTGTGTATGAGAATGCGCGCTTGCCCTCCATGGTGAAGGCGTATTCAAAATCAAGCACCTTCTCGACGTTTGAGGAGTTGATGATACCGTTGGCCGAGCCAGCACCTTCGGGAGCGGCCACGACACCCTGGAAGTTCTCCAACGTCGTGCCCTGGGTCCACTCCAGGTTAAAGCCTGCCTTCATGCTCATGTCGAGCGTATAGGTGTATTTCAGTTTCGAACCCTTCGACAGGGTGGCCGAGCTGCCGCCGCCTGGCGGGTCACGCAGTATGTCGATGAGCTGCGGCCAGCCGTTGACGATGACGTCCTTGGCGCCTCCTGTGGCAAACATATTCAGTATATAGCCCTTCAGCGGCTCTGCCTCGTATGTGGTGCCGTCCTGCTCCAGGGTCATCGTCACGGTGCGCAGTGCGTCATCACCGCCGAGCAGCCGCGTGGTAGCCTCGGCTTGCAGGTAGAAGACGCCGCATCCGACGCTGTCGAGTGTCACCTCGGTTGCTTCGAGGCCGTTCTTCAGGCCATTGTGCACAGTCACCCGTCCACCGCTCACGGGCACAATGTCCTCCACATAGCCGTCTTTCACGCCGTTCCAAGGATAGCGTTCGGCCACGGTAATCTGTATTGGGTACTTGCGTTCCAAGCTGAACACGGGGTGTCCGAAGGTGTAGCGTGTCTCAAGCGAGTCGCTGCGGTTGGCGGGCCAATTGGGCTTCTTCACGCTGTAGGCCAGCGGCACCTTGGAGGCAATGCCGCCAATGGTCTGTGCAAAGTAGGCCTGGTCGCCGAAGTAGTCGAAGGTGTCGTAGCCTATCTGCTTATATGTAATCTCCACCGGGGCGTGGTAGACGCGGCTGTAGCGGTAGTTGTAGCTTTCAACAGGCTGGTAGACGCTGCCACCGTCGACATCGGTAAAGGTTCCCACATAGGTCGAGTCCTTTGTCGTGAGGCATTCCGTCAGGTCGATGATTTCGTTCACCATGCCGTCATGGAACAGTGTGGGATAGCCCTCGCAATACACCTGCGTGACCTTCCAGCGCACTGGCGGCAGCATGAGCACATACTCACCCGTCACGGAGTCGGGCTTCACGGTCATGCGTTTGCGCTCCACCTCGGCCGTGGTTTTGTGTCCATTGCCTCCAGGGTGTTTGAAGGTGAGGCTTCGCCTTGACTGCATCGGATCCTGGTTGTCGAACACGAGCCACGACGTGTTGTCGCCCTCGAGTGTGAGCACCATCGTCAAGTCGTTGCCCAGGTTGTTCTTCGACAGGTTGTTGTCGAGCGGCAGGTTGCCCTGCACGTCGCCGCCCACCACACGGCCTGTCAGCTTCACCAGTGTGGCATCGTAGAAGTAGGCCTTGCCCACCTTTTCCGTCAGATAGACGCCGTCGGCACTCTTGTAGTAGCCGTCGCCGGTGAAGGTGTGGCCGTCCATCACCACCTGGATGGTGGTAGTGGTGTTGCCGAGCACCATGAACTGGGCATTGCCCTCGAAGTCGGTTTCCACAAAGTTGCCCTTGTTGTTGGACGCGCCTTGCGCTGCCGTCGTTGTCGAGCGGTGCACCTCCTTGCCGTTCACTTTGAAGTGAGCGCCCTTCACGGGTATGCTGGTGCCGTCGTACATCACGTATGCATTGAACAGCAGTCCGTTGGTGATGGTGAACTCGCTCACCATCTCATTGTTCGATTGGCTGTTGAAGGTCACGCTATACTGTGTACGCTCCAACTGTATGCCTGCTGTTGCCACGGGTGTGACAACGTAGGTAATGCTCTGCCGTCCCTTGTACGACAGGTCCTCAGCCTCATAGTATCCGCTCTCGTCGGTCTCGACAGTAGTCCTCGTCTCGTCCGACACGATTTCCAACTGTATGCCCGGCACGCCGGTGCCATCGTTGAAGCGCACATAGCCCTCCAGTCGTCCAGTGTGCTTGCAGGCTCCTGCCACCACTTTGGTCTCCGAAGTGTGTTGTCCTTCGCAGTCGCTTATCGCGCGTACCTTATATTCATAGTCCTTGAGCGGCGACACGCTCGTATCCTCGTAGCTGTTCTTGTCTAACTTGGGACTGATGACGTTCCATGCATTGTTATCCTGGCCTTTCTCGCGGCGCAGCACGATGAAGAAGTCGATGGGCTTGCCGTCGGTCTTCCACGTCAGCAGCACGCTGCTTTGCCTTGGCGTGGTGACGAGCGTGGAGTCTATCGTTCCCGTGCCCTCGTGATAGAATGTGGGTAGCGTGGGTGTAGGATAGTTGGTGACGGGCTGACCGGTCGAATTCTGTGCGAGCACCACCTTGCCGTTCTCATCTTTCCATCCGTTCCCCAGTGATTCTATCAGTGCCTCTGCGGTGAAACCTTCAAGTCCTTCGGTGCCCATCACCGGCGCAGCCTTGCCGTTGACAAGTGCCCATGAGCCAGGTGTCTCGGCGTTCATCAAGTTAACCACCTCGTTCTGGTCGGTCTTGTAGTAATAATTCACGTCGTTCCAGCTGTGGGACGTAACGGTGAGCGTACTCTTGCTGTTGCTTCCCCAAGCATACCAAGCTCCCCCGCTGTAGAAGAGTGCGAAGAACTTCCAATAGCAATTCTCGAAGTTGCCGTTGTCGTAGACGCGGTGCAAGGTCCAGCTGCCGTTGCCGCCCCATCCGAATATCGAGCCGGCATACGACCCATCCGAGCCATTGGCAGTGAGGGTGCCGTCGAAGCAACAGTCAGTCATGTTCATCGTCACGTCGTTGGTATGGCCCACGATGCCTCCAAGATGGTCGCTGGTGGTAGTGACATCTGTCGACACCCACACCTTTTCTATTCTCACGCTGGGATTGCCGTCTATACATCCGATGAGGCCAGCCGAATGGAGTCCGCCCTTGACGGTGCCAGTCACATGCAGGTTCTTGATGGTGCAGTCCTTGACATGTGAGAAAGGCGCCGTGTTCGACGAGCCGGCATTGTTGATGCTGACGTTCAGCGTGTGGCCATTGCCGTCGAAAGTGCCTCTGAAGGGATAGCTTGCCGTGTATCCTACTTCTGAAGACACGAGGATGTCGTCGGCCATGATGGCGTCAATGTCGTATGCGCCTTTGGCTTCCTCCACCATTTGTGCGAACGAGAGCCAGTCGGCGCCGTTGGCGATGACGATGGAGTGGTCGTTATACTCCTTGGTGGCGGTGCTGTTCCTAAACGTGAGGGTTTTCTGCTCGTCGTCAGCAGTCCTGGCCCATGTGGCGCACTGGTTTCGCTTCGTATCCAAGTGGTCGGGCGAGAAGAGGCAGTTGTTGAAGGTGCCTGTGTTGTTGGGGGCAAAATATCCTACGAAGCCGCCGTTGCTGTGGCAGTTGTCACCCTTGAAACTGCCGTCAAACTGGCAGTTGTTGAAAGTGACGTTGGAACCGCCACGCACCACGCCCACAAAGCCGCCATTAGTGGCATCGCCGTTGATGGAGCTGCTGATGGAAACCGACGACCGGCAATTCCCGATGAAGACTGTGGAATTGGCGGCCACACCGCCCACCAGTCCGGCAGCGAACTTGCCGCCCGCATTGATGAAGCCGTCGGTGTGGAGGTTGTAGATGGAGGCATTGCCCACGATGCGGAATGCCGACTGGTACTGGTCGGAATGTGATATCTCCAGCCTCAGGGTGTGGCCGTTGCCATCAAAGGTGCCTTTGAAGGGATAGGCGAGGTCGCCGCAACTGCTGCCGGTGGTGATGTCGGCATAGAGACGGGCGTAAACATTCTTCTTTCCGGCAGCGTCGATGACTTTCTGCCGGAAAGTGTTCCAGTCGGCCGCCGAGCGGATGGGGAAGAAATAAGGTTCCACCTCATCCCAAAGGTGGAAGGGCGAGGTGCCGCGGCTGACATATACCTTTATGTGGAAGTTGACACAGGTGCGCGAGAGGTTCAGAATCTTGTATCGGTCGGCGCGTTCCTGCTTTGTGAGCATATAGTTGGTGCTGTCGACCACGGCTCCTTCGCCATTGGTGCTGACGACGCTGAGGCGCATCTCGGCACGGTCGTCCCACACGGCCCCGTAATCGTCGGCATAGTCCCAACTCACTCTGACAGTGAAGGCATCCTCATCCTCCCACGCTGCCGAGTAGTCCTTGATGGGCAGCAGATGCAGGTCGCTGACGATGCACTTGTTGCTGGCGGCGCAGGTGTTGTTGTCCCATCCCCAGTTCTGCGTAATCATGCGGCGCACGCGGTAGGTGAGGCCGTCGAGGGTGGTGCCCTCCTTCAACTGCCCCTCGGCGACGGCGTCGACGAGTGTGCTGTCCACAAATTCATAGGTCTGGTTCTCTGCATCCAACAGGAAGGGCACTGCTGAGATGGTCACGAAGTCGGCTTCATCGCCGGTCAGCGAGCGCTGCACCTCAAAGAAGTCGGTATCGCTGATGTCTTCAGTGGAAGGATGCACGATGTGCCACTGCAACTGCACCGATGCCTTGCGGTCGGCGAGTGGCGTGGCGATGAGGCCTTCGGGGGCATGGACCATCTTCAGGTCCTGCGACTCCGATGCCACATTGGCAATCTCGTAGTTGTTGTCGTCCTTGTAACTGACGACCACGCGGAAGCTCTTGTGGGGCACAGTGGCATCCAAGTAGATGGTGCCGCTGTTGCTGTTGGTAGGCAACTCCTGACGCACGGTATTGCCTTGATGGTCGATGTACTCGTAGCGGGCTGCTGTCAGCTTGTTGCTGGCTATGAACCAGGGAATCTCCAACTTGCCCGATTCGCTATAGGCGATGGTGGCCATCGTCACCTGCGGGCTTACCACGCTTTCGGCATCGGGCATGGTGATGGTTACGTCGCTGAGCCCCGACACGGAGTACTCCGTGCTCCAAGCCAGGCCATTGGTGTAGTCGCACTTTACGTCCCACGAGAACTTCAGCGTCTTGCCCAGCAAGTCGTAGGGCAGCCGCCACACGGCAATGATGTCGTAGGTTCTGCCGTCGGCGTTCTCATAAACCAGACGGCGTTGCTCGCCGTCGCCGCTGGTCAGCGTGAAGTGATTGCTGGAGTTGCCCTGCGTCACGTCAAAACTGCCCCCCACAGCGGTGCGAAAACGGCACCACAGGTCGCTCTCGTCGTTGTCGTGACCTTTCGACGACTCGTCTTCCCTCCAATAGAAGAGGGCCTGCTTGCTGCCGAACTCACCTTTGTCGTTGGCCACCTGCACATAGATGTTACCGTTACACACCCAATGGTCGTCGGACTTCTCGTTGTACACCGGCACCTTGAGCCGGATGGTGTTCGAGCCGTTGAGCGTCAACTGGTAGTTGTAGGCCTCGTCGACATAACTTGCTGCACTGGCTTTGAGCGGCAGCAGGAAGGGGATCAAGACGTGTACGGCTACGAGCCATCGGCATAGGCGCCGTCGCGTTTTCGGTGTCATCTTATTCATAATAAATAATAATGTTTAGTATTGAGTGTATAGGTGTGGTAAGTGTGAACTATGAACTTTGAACTATAAACTATGAATAAGGTGTAAAAATAGACAATTCTTAACAAAAAGCCATCATTATTTGCTTTTTTAACACTTTCTTAACATAATTTTCTGTTTTTCCATATCATTTTTTGCCAAAAGAGCCATCAACTTATTATGTTTAGTGTGAACCATAAACTCCTGACTTCCTGAATGGGGTCAACAACGATGAGATCAATCTCGTTCTCTCCAAAAGCTTTCCACACGACAACTATGCCAGAGGAATAATCTGAGTTATTTCCATGGCGTATGGATTACACCTTGACAGCCGCGATGTCCACCAGTCCGTTAACAATGGCGTAGATAGTGAGTCCCGCCGGGCTGTGAATCTGCAGCTTGCGGGCGATATTACGGCGGTGAGTGATGACAGTGTTGATGGATATGCAGAGATGGTCAGCTATTTCCTTGTTCGACATGCCCTGCACAAGAGCAACGATGACGTCCTTCTCACGATCGGACAGAGCCTCTGAATTCTGTCCGTTTCCGCCCTTTGACACCATTTCTGTGATGTTCCGTACAACGTCGTTCCGCTTCGTCATCTGTTCCAGCCGTCGTATGGCGGGTACAAAGATACAATCCTCCACCTGGGCGTGCTGGTGAATCCATACCTCGTTCTCGTAAATGTCGTGAAGGGTGGCGGTCAGCTGATTATTGTGCAGTCCGTCCTGCGGCAGGTATTTGATGATGAGGAGTTTCAGTTCGCGCAGCTTCTTGTCGGCGGCCCCGTGATGCTTCGAGAAGGTCTCCACATTATAATCGCTGGCAGTATGCCCCTCCAATAGTGACTCCACGTAGGGGAACAACGTTTTCTGCTCATATTTCATGTGGCGGCGTATCTCGTGGGCGTACTCGTCGTAGAAGCGAAGTATCAGCTTGGCCAGGGACTCATGCTCATCGAGCGATTCCTGAAGTTCCCTTCTGATATAAGGTAACTGGAAGTCCAGGAAGTAGGCGTGGCTTGCCTCGAGATAATGTAGCAGTGTGGGTATTGACAAGTGTTCGTCGTCCTCAAAGGTACCGTCCCCGTTTATTGTAAAGTTCACCACAGCAAGGAACGTATAGGTGTCCACGCCGTTATCCTCACAGGTCTCCCGCACGGTCTTGTCGCCAAAGCCCAAGTTAATGCCGAAACTGCCCAGCGACTGCAGCAGGTCGTAATTGTCGCGGATGAGCGAAATCATCTTGTCGTCCGCCTCATACATCTTCTGGTTCCTCATACCTTATAATGATTATTTGGCTGCAAAAGTAGGCATATTCTCCGAGATGCGCAATAATTATAATTAGGTATTTTGCGTTGCCTTCCAGTCAGAGAAAAGGCCGAAACAGGACTTTTCACTATTTTTAGGTATTGTCCATCCTCCTGAATCTGTTTACCTTTGCGGCCGGATTTTCAACGAGAACCAGACATGAAGACAAACATTATACTTATCGCCGTTCTTGCCCTCTGGCCAAGTTTTCATCTGATGGCCCAGGAGAAGACAGACACGGATACTGACGCCGTTTCAGGGGCCACCCGACTGACCCGAAAGGGCGGAAAAGCAGAAACCTCACCGTCGCGTCTTACTGTCGGCGGCTACGGCGAGGCCGTCATGACCCGCAACTTCTACAGCCAGAGCTTCAACCGCTACAAGAAGCCTCAGAACTACGCCGGCGACAAGAGCCACGGTCGCTTCGACCTGCCCCACGTATGCCTGAACATAGGCTATGACTTCGGCAAGGGCTGGACAATGGGCAGCGAGATAGAGTTTGAGCACGGCGGCAATGGAACGGCTGTGGAGATTGAAGCCGAGGAGGCCGGCGAATACGAGGCCGAAGTGGAGAAGGGCGGCGAGGTAAACATAGAGCAGTTCTGGATTAACAAGGAGTTCCTGGGGGGCAAACTGAATGTCAAGGCTGGCGAACTCATCGTCCCCGTTGGCTATAGCAACGCCCGTCACGACCCCAACCAGTTCTTCACAGTCTACCGGCCGGAGGGTGAGGCCACCATCATGCCCAACACGTGGCACCAGGTAGGCCTCTCGCTGTGGGGACGCCTGAAGGACTGGCGCTATGAGGCCCAGTTCCTTTCAGGACTGAACTCCGAGAGTTTCACGGCAGAGAACTTTGTACATTACGGCGCCACCAGCCCCTACGAGTTCAAGGTGGCAAACAACTACGCCGGTGCCGTGCGTATAGACAACTACTCACTGAAGGGGTTGCGCATAGGTCTGAGCGGTTACTACGGCTACACCTTCCGCAACACCCTGCGCACGCCGGGCACGAAGTACGACGACGTGACGGGAGCACTGGCCATCGTGGCCCTTGACTTCTCGCTGAACCGGTGGAACTGGGTGGTACGTGGGAACGTGGACTATGCGCACCTCAGCGATGCTGACGACATATCGGCCTACAACCAGGCCAACTGGACACACCACAAGTACCAGGACGGCAACCCGCACCACTACACCAATATCGGCAGCAGTGCCGTTGCATGCGCCCTTGAGGCCGGCTACAACGTCTTCTCGCAGCTGCCCAAGCTGAAGGACGAGAAGTTGTTTGTCTTCGGACGCTTTGAACACTACAACACCATGGCCTCGGGCACCTATGCACTTATGTACAAGTACACGAAGAGGTTCCGTTATGCCCTGGGGGTGAACTACTCGCCCGTGAAGCAACTGACCATCAAGGGCGAGTACTCGTACCGCTTCTTCGAGAAGCCTGACAACAACGGTCTGGCATCCGACAGCCCCCTCTACAAGCAGCCCTATAACAACGAGCCGAGCGTGAGCATCGGCGTCACCTACACGGGGTGGTTCCTTTGAAAATGGATAATTGATAATTTAATTATAAGCAACAATGAAAACAAAGAATCTTTTGAAGATGGCAGCACTGGCTGCCGTACTGTCAACGGGCTTCGCGTCGTGTTCCGATGACGACGATGCCGACAAGACCATTGTATCCGGTACCCAGGAAGCACTTGACCAGGCTTGCAGCGACTGGAAGGTGGCTCGTGCCGACTGGGAAAACACCGAGGCTTTCCTCTTCGGTGCCGCCGATGTCTACTCCATCGACCCGCATACTGACACCTGGCCCGTTGCCGCCAATGACCTGGCCGACGTGCTGCGTGACGAGAAGACCATGGCCAATCTGGACAACTTCATCAAGACCGCCAACTCCGGCATCCTGGGCTATCACGGTCTGGAATATGTGCTCTTCCGTCAGGGAAAGCCCCGGCAGATAAGCCAGGTCACCACCCTGGAGTACAAGTATATCTGTGCCGTAGCCAAGGACCTCTACAACGCCACGGCAACGCTGGAGGCTGCATGGGACTCCAAAGAGAGCAATGCCGAGCGTCACCAGATAGCACTCAACTACGTGGCAACCCATAATGCCATCAACGACGACGGCGATGCCGAGGGTGCGCTGGCCGGCTTCCAGAACTTCGGCAAGGCCTTCAAGAACCCCGGAACGGGTGACTGGGAGACGGCACTTGACGCCACTCTGGAGATTATCTCCGGTTGTCAGGACATCATCGGCGAGGTAGGCGACTCGAAAATCGGACTGCCCTACACCGGCGAGGACAACACCTACATCGAGTCACCCTATGCCTACAACTCCATCACCGACTTCTACGACAACATTGTCTCCTGTAAGAATGCCCTCTACGGCCAGAAGGGAGCCACCACGCCCAACGAGAAGTCGCTCGTCTACTTCTGCCGCAACGCCGGCAATGCCACGCTGGCCACTCAGGCCAACACCGTAGTGACAAAGCTCGATGCCGCCCTGGCTAAAATCAAAGCCATGAAGGCACCGTTTGCCCTCCACTACAGCGATGCCTCCTGTAAAGCGGCCATTGACGCGCTGGGTGAACTGGACGATGCCCTCGGAGCATTGGCAGAGACTCTCGGAGGCTACGCCGGTAACGCCACTGTCGAGGCCCAGTGCAAAGTCATCAACGAGAACTACGTGGACAACGTGGTTGTGGCCACCTACCGTTCACTGGCTGACAACGCACAGAAACTCTACAAGTCAATCCTGAAAATCAACAGTAAAGAATAAGTAAAAAAACAACAAATGCTATGAACAGACCCTGTCTTTTCGGTCTTATACTGTTGGGGGCCTTCATCATCGTCAGTTGCTCTGGCGATGATGAGTCCGTTAAGCCCACTACCTGGGAAATAGGCGACCCGACAGTTTCCGACTACCCCGAGGATTACTATGCCGGCGGACAACTCGGCACCACCAGTGTCAACACGGCCACTGCCTACGAGCAGCCTACCAAGGCTGTTGAGACAGCCGGCATGATGACAGCCTTCAACGAGGGCGAGTACCTGTTTGAGAAAGACTACAACACCAACACCGACGGTGCCTTCCACGGTCTTGGCCCCGTCTACGTGCGCCGCGGCTGTCTCTATTGTCACCCCGGCTACGGACATGGTGCCCGCCAGACGGAGTACAAGGCCGATACCCATCGCAACGGCTACCTGCTGGTGGTCTACGACAAGACCACCAATGCCTACATCCGCTCCGTGGCCGGCATGCCGCAAACGGGCGCCGTGAAGCCTTTCAAGGCTCCCATCGACGAGAGCCAGATACGCATTGCGTGGAACAGCTACACCGACGAGTGGGGCAACCGGTTCCCCGACGGCGAGACCTACTCGCTCATCTACCCTGAGGTCACCATCCCCTACTCGGCCTACTACGCTCCCGTGGTCGTGGCCCGCGGCGGTACTGACGTAACACTGGACGAGACGCAGTATAACAATGAGGTGGGCGTGCTGCTGGAGTCTACCATCGGCATCTACGGCACAGGCCTGACCGACGCCATTCCCGACGAGGACATCACGGCTCAGTGGGAGTCGGAGAGCAACTACTTCAACAGCATCGGGCGCACCGACGCGCTGAACCCCGCCATGTGGGACCAGGCGACAAACACCTGGAAGAGCTACTACAGCAACTCGCTACAGGGCGACGGCACGAAGTACGTGCGCCGCTACACCTACGCCTTGTCGCGCGGCCCCATCCTCGATGCTGCCGGTGCCAACGCCATCTGGAACATTACGAACGTGACGCGCTCCGACCGTCGCTACCACTACCTCGACCTGGCCGGCACGTACTACGCCACCCGGTCGTCAAAGGACCCCGAGGTACAGGCCGGCTTCACGGAGTACATCAACCGCATCGACCCCACGAACGCACATCCGGAGTGGCACACCGGCAACCTGGAGCAGGACATCTACACCTATCTGACCAGCAAGAAGCTTGATGCAGAGATGACCGATGCCCAGTACAAGAACCTCATGATATGGCACCGCGGCCTGGCTGTTCCGGCAGCCCGCAACACTACCACCGACGACTTCAAGAAAGGCAAGGAGCTGTTCACCCAGATAGGCTGTGCCGCCTGTCACCGTCCCTCCTGGCAGACGGGCGACGACCATATCCAGGACCCCGCCAGATTCTTCAAGTCCGACAGCGACATGCCCCGCTATCCTCACCAGAAGATATGGCCCTATACCGACTTCGTACAGCACCGTCTGTGGATGAAGAACGACATCCGTACGGGCTGGTGCCGCACTACGCCGCTGTGGGGCCGCGGCCTCGCTGCCAAGTGCGGCAGCGGTGTGGAGCGTCTGCACGACTGCCGCGCCCGCAACGTCATGGAGGCCATCATGTGGCATGGCTGCAGGAACGAGGGCGGCACCAGCGACGCCTACAACTCTGTCGTCAAGTTCCGCAACCTGTCGAAGAAGGAGCGCGATCAGGTTGTCTATTTCATCGAGTCCATCTGATGCTGCTTCATGACACCGTCGATTAGCCGTATCAGGAAGCTCATCCTTGCCCTATACATACTCATCGTGGTGTGTATAGGGCTTGCCACTGTCATCGAGAAGGTCCGTGGTACAGGCTTTGTCAGCGAGCATGTCTACGGCGCCTGGTGGTTCTCTGCACTGTGGGCTGTGCTCACGGTGGCGTCCTGTACCTACATACTGAAGCAGCGTCTGTACAGGCGGCTGGCTGTCTTTCTGCTCCATGTGTCGTTCGTGGTCATCCTGGCTGGTGCACTGACAACCCACCTCTTTGCCAGACAAGGCACTGTCAGGCTTCGTACCGGCGTCACTGAAATAAGCTACATTGACAAAGAAGGCAAGGTTGAAAGACTTCCTTTCTCCCTGAAGCTGAAGGAGTTCCGCATCGTGAACTACCCCGGCACCGACGCGCCGCTCAACTACCAGAGCGTCGTTGAGAGTGACCGCGACGAGGTGCTTGTCTCAATGAACAATGTAGGCAGCATTGACGGCTACCGCTTGTTCCAGCAGAGCTACGACACTGACGGCGAGGGCGTCACCCTGGGCATCAGCTACGACCCCTGGGGCATCGCCGTCACCTATACAGGCTACCTCCTGCTGTTCGTCGGCATTATCGCCACCCTGCTGTCACGAAAGACGCAGATGCGCGCCCTCTATCGGAAGGCTGTCCTGATGTTGTTGCTGCTGGTGAGCATCGGTGCAAAAGCGGACGACAGGCTGCCTGTCATCGACAGAGACATTGCCCACCGCATGGGTACCATCCATGTTCTCTACAACAATCGCATCTGTCCGCTGAACACCGTAGCCACCGACTTCGCCATGAAGATGACCGGCGGTGCCTCGTGGCACGGCTATTCTGCCGACCAGATATTCTTCAGCTGGATGATTTACTACTCGCCGTGGGAGAAGGAACTGCTGCTGAACAACAAAAGGAAAGGTGCAGAGGAGCGAAATGGCGTTGCAGAGATGTTCTACAACGGACAGTTCACCAGGATTTTTCCATATCAGACAGGCGGGCAGGTCAACTGGTACTCGCCCGGCGGGCAGGTGCTGCCAAGGGAGATTCCTGTCAAGGAGCAGTTCTTCATCAAGCAGTCGATGGACTTCCTGACAGAGGCCATCGTGACAGGCCAGAAGGACAGGGCTTTCGAAATCATTGCGAAGATAAAGCTCTTCCAGCACGACATGATAGGCGACGTGCTGCCCGGGGAGTATGCCACAAGAGCGGAAATTTTCTACAACAGGCTGAGAAGCATCAGGTTTCCTGTCCTTATCACCGTTCAGCTCGGTCTGCGGTGGTGGCTCAGCGGCCACATACCTTTAAGCAACGGTTACGAGACCATGCTCTTCATGGCGTGGGTGCTGCTGGTGCTTACCATTGTTTTGTTTCGCAAGTTCCGTATCATCTTATGGATTGGCCCGGTGGCGGCCTGCTGCTGTCTGCTGGTAGCCATGATGACAGGCAGCAGCTCACAGCTCACGCCACTCATGCCGGTGCTGCAGTCGCCGCTGCTCTCCTTCCACGTGATGACGGTAATGTGCGCCTACGCGCTGTTTGCCCTCCAGCTGCTGCTGGGCATATACGGGCTGGTGCTGGCCAGACGGAAGCGGCTACCCGAACTGGAACGCACCACCGCCCTGTCGCAGCTGCTGCTCTACCCCGCCGTCTTCTTCCTGGCCGTCGGCATCTTCCTCGGTGCCGTATGGGCCAACGTCTCGTGGGGCTGCTACTGGTCGTGGGACCCCAAGGAGTCGTGGGCCCTCATCACGCTCATGGTCTATGCCATCCCGCTTCACAAGACCTCCCTGGGCTGCTTCGCCAACCCCCGCTTCTATCATGTCTACATGATTGCCGCCTTCCTCTCCGTCTTCTTCACCTACTTTGGCGTAAACTACGTCCTGGGCGGCATGCACAGCTACGCCTAAGACCCGCCTACAGCGCCAAGC
>CAMHIM010000035.1 GCA_946185225.1 uncultured Prevotellaceae bacterium | reverse complement strand
TATTCCTTGAAACTTCCTACATTTCGAGGTCATTGAATGAGATAGCGAACGCCATGTCTCTTAGTCCGTAATGTTACTTGGAAACCGCTGTAATGCGAAATCCGATTGCAAAGATATAACAAATTACTGAGAAGTGGTATACTTATGCCCTACCTTTTATACTTTATTTGCAGAAGGAATAAGTTTGTCGAACCCGCCAACGAATCGCCTTTGACCGGCTCAGACCGTCTGGTTTATTTGGCTAAAAATAGTTGAGAATGGCGTAGGTTGTTGATTTCATAGGAAATAATGTTTTGTGATGTGGTCGGGTAAGGTAGCAAAAACAATTTACCCCCCCCATTTACAGTTGGGGAGGGTAAGTGTAGCTTTTAGTATGTTACTCTTAAGCAGAGTCCATACGATTGCAAAGATAAGTATTCTTTCGCAATTTTCCGAATCCACGCTGTTAAAAAACGTGTAGCAGCGTAAGAATTGCTGTTTTTACGCATTGCTCTCGCTGCTCAACGGGTTCCAGCCCTGTGCCTTGAGTTCAAACTCCTGATTGTCGCGGGTGACGAGTAGCTGTCCGAATTTCTCTTCAGTGATATGTCCGATGAGCCTGACGTCCTCCAGCTCTTTGATCTTGTCAAGGTCGCCGATGGGAGCGGTGAACAGCAGCTCGTAGTCCTCGCCACCGTTCAGGGCGCAGGTGGTGACGTTCATGTTCAGTTCCTCGGCCATGACCGCCGTCTGGTAGTCTATGGGAAGTTCCTTCTCATAGATGCGGCAGCCCACATGACTCTGTTTGCAGATGTGCATCAGTTCGCTGCTGAGACCATCGCTGACGTCCATCATGGCAGTAGGACGGATGCCCGCCTCACGGAGTTTGCGGACGATGTCGCCGCGGGCCTCCGTCTGCAGCTGGCGTTGCAGGAGGTACTCTTTGCCGGAGAAGTCGGGGCTGAAGTCTGCCAATTCTTCCAAAGCCCGCTTGTCCCCCTTTTTCCGGGCTTCTTCCACTTGCTGGTAATAGACGCTCTTCTCGCGCTCCAGCAGCTGGAGCCCCATGTAGGCAGCACCGAGATCACCGCTGACACAGACTAAGTCCGTAGGGCGGGCACCATTGCGATAAACGATGTCCTCTTTGCGTGCTTCACCGATGCAGGTGATGCTGATGGCCAGACCGGTGTAGCTGGAGGTGGTGTCTCCGCCGACAATGTCGACGCCCCATTTCTCACAGGCCAGTCGGAGCCCCTCGTAGAAAAGTTCCATGTCCTCTACACAGAAGCGTTTCGAGAGTGCCAGCGAGACGGTCAGCTGCCGTGGCGTGCCGTTCATGGCAAAGACGTCGCTAATATTCACCATTGCCGACTTGTAGCCCAGGTGCTTCAGGTCAATGTATGTCAGGTCGAAATGAACGCCTTCCATGAGCAGGTCGGTGGTGACGAGCACCTCGCTGTCAGGGTAGCTCAGCACAGCGCAATCGTCGCCGACACCATATCGCGTCGATGGGTTCTTTATTTCCAGGTTTTTGGTAAGCCGGTCAATGAGGCCGAACTCTCCTAATTTTGCTATTTCCATTTTACTATTGTGTCCTTAACTCCTTCTGATCATCTCACGCATAATCTCGGTCATCAAGGGCTGTGCCATGTTGGCCGCCTCCTGTACTTCTTCGTGGCTTACCTCCATGGGGACGTCGAAGCCGCCGAGGTCGGTAATGACGGATATGCCAAACGTACGGATGCCACAGTGATGGGCAACGATGACCTCAGGAATGGTAGACATGCCGACAGCGTCGCCCCCCAGCAGACGGTACATCCGGTATTCGGCAGGAGTCTCGAAGGTGGGGCCCTGAACGCCGACGTAGGTGCCGTGCCGCACGGTAATGCCCTTTTCCTGGGCTATCTGGTCGGCCAGTCTGACCAGCGACAGGTCGTAAGGTTCGTGCATGTCCGGGAAACGTGGGCCCGTGGGGAGGTTCTTGCCGCGAAGCGGATGCTCTGGGAACAGGTTGAGGTGGTCGGTGATAATCATGAGGTCGCCAATCTTGAACTGAGGGTTCATACCTCCGGCGGCATTGCTGACGAAGAGGGTCTTGATGCCCAACTCGTACATGACGCGAACCGGGAAGGTTACCTCGCTCATGGGGTACCCCTCATAGAAGTGGAAGCGGCCCTGCATAGCGATGATGTCCTTGCCTCCGAGTTTGCCGAAAATGAGTTTCCCGCTGTGACCTTCGACCGTGGAGACGGGGAAGTGTGGAATGTCGGAGTAGGGCAGCTCTTGCTTGTCAGTTATTTCGGAAGCTAATTGTCCGAGGCCGGTCCCCAGAATGATGGCTGTGCTGGGAGTTGTTGTCATCCTTTTTCTTAGCCAGGATGCTGTTTCGAGAATTCTTTCGTACATAGCCGATAATGGTTTCGTTAAACTTATTTTCTTGGTCAAGCATGAAGCTGACGTGAATAGGTTGCTGGTAGAGGCTCTGCCGCAGTTCGGCGGGGAGTAGGTCTGTAGCCTTCAGCCGCACGGCGTCCTTCTCGGTTGTGACGATAAGGCGGGGTGTGGGAAGCTGCAGGAACTCTTGAGTGATGCGCTCAATGTCCTTAGGAGTGAAATGGTGGTGGTCGGCGTACCGGAGTGCTCGCAAGGACGCTGCCTGAGGCGTCAGGGCCTCCTGGAGCGGACGGGGCGACGCAATGCCTGTCAGTAATAGAACGTTGTAGCCTGACAGAGTGGTTACCTGACTCGCATCCTCGGGGAATACGGGCTTCAACAGTTCGTAGTCGATGGTGGTGAAGTAGAGCTGTTGGTAGGGGAAGAGGTTCATCTGCTTGGTGAGAACGCGGTAGTCCATGGGCTTCAGGTCGGTTGGACACTTGGTGACGATGACAATGTCGGCACGGTTCTTGCTGGAGAGCGGTTCACGCAAGCGGCCAGCCGGTAGCAGGGTGTCCTGAAGTATCATCTGATGGTAGTCGACGAGCAGGATATTTATACCGGGCTTTACGTATCGATGCTGGAAGGCGTCGTCCAATAGGATGACGTCCGTCTGCTTCGTTTCTTTATCGCTAATGAGCCGTTCAATGCCCCGTGTGCGTTTCTTGTCCACGGCAACGGTGACATCGGGGAACTTCTGTTTCATCTGAAATGGCTCGTCGCCGATATCGCTAACTTTCGTGTTCTTGCCGGCCAGCACGTAGCCGCAGCTCTTGCGTTTGTAACCCCGGCTAAGCACGGCCACGCGGGCCTTGTCCCTCAGCAGTCGTACGAGGTACTCCACATGGGGAGTCTTCCCGGTACCACCTACAGTGATGTTCCCTACAGAGATGACAGGGGTCTTGTAGGATTTGCTCTTGAGGACGTTTGTCTCAAAGAGCAGGTTCCTAAGGCTTACGGCAAGACCGTAGAGCCAGCTCAGGGGTAGGAGTTTGCGGTTGATGATGTCGTTACTGATCTCCATGGGACTAATGTATTCTTAATGAAAAGGGCAGTCGGGCCTGTAGTCGGTTGCGCTGTTGCTGACGCCGAAGTTCCATGACGGGGGTGTATAGGTCGTCGCCCAACACCTTGCGCAGTTGGGAGTCCAGATAAGAACCTTTTTCTTCGTCGGGCAGGAAACGGTCCATCCAACTGGATGCATTCTGGTAGACTTCGGCGTGGTAGCTCTTGACTTTCGCCAGTTCTGCAGCCTTCTTGACGGCATCGTCCAGTGTGCCGAGCTTATCGACGAGCTTTATCTTTAGGGCATCGGAGCCCAGCCATACTCGGCCTTGGCCAATGCTGTCAACTTGTGCCGTGCTCATCTTCCGCCCGTCAGCCACAATTTTCAAGAACCTGTTGTATCCGCGCTCCACGTAGCTCTGCATGTAACGTAACTCCTCGGCGTTGTTCTTGCCGAAGACAATGTTGTCCTCCCAGTTCGTGTAGGTGTTTGTACCCACGCCGTCGAAGGTGACTCCCAGTTTGTCGGTAAGGAGACCGTTGACGTTGGGTATCAGTCCGAAGATGCCGATGCTGCCCGTTATTGTTGTCGGCTCGGCGAAGATGCTGTTGGCTCCGGCGCTAATCATGTAACCGCCTGATGCTGCTACGCCGCTCATGGAGACGACGACGGGCTTCTTGGCCTTCAGTAGTTGGACTGCATGCCAAATCTGCTCAGAGGCTACGGCCGACCCGCCAGGAGAGTTCACGCGGAGCACGACGGCCTTCACGTCATCGTCATCGGCAAGCTTTCTAAGGTCGTCGGCCATCGTCTTGCCGACAATGGCCTGACTGCCGAAGAAGTTGGCGGCGGCATCGTCGATGATTTCTCCACAGGCATAATAAACAGAAATCTTCTCACCTTTTTCGTCCTTGTCCTGACAGAGCGCTTTCATGTCAGACAGCGACAGCTGCGCAATATCGTCGTCCTTCTCAATGCCTAAACGCTGCTTGATGTCTTTCCTGATTTCCTCAGGATATTTGATACCGTCAATCAGTCCGGCCTTGACATAGTCCTTGGGGTCGGCAATGGCCATGATGCTGTCGTTGGCAATCTCGTCCAGGCGTGCTGTGGGGATTTTGCGACTCTCGGCAATATCCTTCAGCATGGACTGCCAGATGCCGTTCAGATAGACAGTCCGCTGCTCACGGTCCTCGGCACTCATGTCTGTCCGAATGTCGCTTTCGATGGCACTCTTGTATTTCCCGACTTTCACCGCCTCATACTTGATGCCCAGCTTGTCGTAGAGCCCTTTCATGTAACTGCGGTTGACACCCAGTCCCTGGAATTCCAGCATGCCAGTCGTGTTCAGGTAGACCTTGTCGGCTACGGAACACAAGTAGTAGGCCCCTTGCTGGTAGATGTCTGCATAGGCGACAATCCATTTCCCTGATTTCCGGAAGTCCTTCAGCTCGTCGCGGATGCGGCGGAGGATGGCGGGGGAGTCGAAGGCGACGGCGCCGGCCTCAATATAGATTCCTTTGATGTCCTTTTCCTCCTTTGCTTTCCTGATGCTTGCAAGGATGTCGTCTAACCCCATGCTCTCCATGTCGTTCTGTCCCAGCAGAAAGGACAGCGGGGTGTCCTCGGAAGCGCGCTCTTCAACCAGCCCTTTCAGGTTCAGCGTGTAGACAGAGTTCTTGGATATGTTGGGTTTTGACGTTTCGGAGAGCAGCATTCCTGTCACGGAGATGATGAAGAGAATTGTCGTAACGACAGAGAGAAGGACGATGCCGCAGATAGTGGCCAAGGTCATCTTGAAGAATTCTTTCATAGGAAGTGGATTTTGTTCATTTTTGTGCAAAGATAATGTTTTTTTTTAATACAAATGTTTTTTTATGCGCAAAAAGTTGTAACTTTGTGCCAAACTAATCTAACAAACAAGGAAATATGAAGAAAAAACTCACGGTGTGTATGTTGCTGATGCTGGTATGTGTGGCATCGGTAACAGCGAAAAAGAAAGTGACAAAACAGGACCTGTGGCCTGACGGGAGCCCCGTTGCAGCCTGGTTCAGCGACACGTCCCGGGTGGATGTCACTATGCTGGGCAAGCAGTACGATGTGACGAAATACGGTGTGCGTAATTATTCGGAGCAGGTGCAGACGGAGAAACTGCAGGCCGTCATCGACTTGGCAGCCCGCGAGGGCGGGGGAGTCATCGTCATTCCCCGGGGATTTGTGGTGAGCGGCTCACTCTTCTTCAAGCCTGGTACCCACCTGCTACTGCAAGAGGGCGCCGAACTGCGCGGTTCGGACCGTATACGCGACTTTCGGCTGTTGAAGACCCGCATGGAGGGACAGACGCTGGACTATTTCGCCGCCCTGGTCAATGCCGACGGTGTGGACGGTTTTACCATTACGGGGCCTGGTACTATCAACGGCAATGGCCAGCCTTACTGGGAGGAGTTCTGGATAAGGCGTCAATACAATCGTAACTGTACCAACCTGGAGGCCATGCGCCCGCGTAACGTCTATATCTCCAATTCAAAGAACGTTACTGTGCAGGATGTGAAGATCATCAACTCCCCTTTCTGGACGAACCATCTCTACAAGTGTGAGAATGTACGCTACCTTGGCTGCTACATCTTTGCTCCAACAGAGAATGTGACGCCTGTCGACCCTAAGCGGGGTGCCCCGTCCAGCGATGCCATCGACCTCGATGTCTGCTCTAACGTGCTTATCCACGGGTGTTACATGCACGTCAACGACGACGCCGTCGTGCTGAAGGGCGGCAAGGGGACGTGGGCCGACAAGGATGCCAACAACGGTCCTTGCCGCAATATCATCATCGAGGACTGTACCTACGGCAAGGTTCACGGCTGTCTGACTCTTGGCTCCGAGTCGCTTGACGACCGTAATGTCATTCTGCGTCGTATTGATGTGAAGTCGGCCACCCGCGTACTGTGGCTGAAGATGCGTCCAGACACGCCGCAGCACTATGAGTATGTCACCGTCGAGGATATTACCGGCCAGTGTGGCTCCTTCCTTGTTGTCCGTCCCTGGACGCAGTTCTTCAAGCCTGAGGACCGCGAGGACATGCCGCTTTCGCAATGCAACAACATCACCATCCGCAATATTCGGATGAAGACCAAGAACTTCTTCGACGTTGGCAAGAGTGACAAGTATCGCCTCTTGGACTTCACTTTTGAGAATGTCGACGTGAAGGACGAGAAAAAGGCCTTCGACCCCACGCTGATTGAGAACTGTACGGTCAGGAACGTCAACATCCAGTAGATAATTCCAACATTCGGACAAAAGAACCTGTTTCCTGTCGAATGTTGGGATTATTTTTGCAGCAAAATCTAAAAACAAACAACTACAAATGAAGAAACTAATCCTATTGTCTGCGCTGTTGGCGATAGCCATGACGACCATGGCTGTGGAGCGCCAGAAACAGAACTTCAATGCCGGCTGGCGACTGACCGTTGGTGATGTGGCTGAGGCGCGTCATGCTGACTTTGACGACTCTGGGTGGCAGCGTGTCACGCTGCCCTATGCCTTCAATGGTAACGAGGCTTTCCGGAAGGACATCGTCGACCTGACAGACACCATTGCCTGGTATCGTAAGACTTTCACCATCGACGACACCGATGGCCGCAAGTTCTTTGTCGAGTTCGAGGGTGTCCGTCAGGGTGCCGATTTCTTTCTTAACGGCCACAACCTGGGTTTCTCCGATAATGGCGTGATGGCCTGTGGCTTTGACCTGACACCTTATATAATAAAAGGTAAGAATGTGCTGGCTGTCCGCTGCGACAACTCGTGGCAGTACCGTGACCGTACTCTCAACAGCCGCTACCAGTGGAACGACAAGAACTTCAATGCTAACTACGGCGGTATTCCCAAGAACGTCTTCCTCCACATTACGGACAGACTCTATCAGACGCTGCCGCTGTACAGCAACTTGGGGACTACGGGCACTTACATCTATGCAACAGACTTTGACGTTCCTGCTCGTAAGGCTACTGTCCACGCAGAGTCGCAGGTCAGGAACGACGATGACAAGGAGCGCTCTTTCACTTTCTTTGCCAAGGTTCTTGACCTTGACGGCAAGGAGGTGGCTCACCTTGACGGACGGCGCGTCACGATGAAACCGGGCGAGACGCGGACGGTTAGCGTGGCTGGTCAGGTCAGCGGTCTGCACTTCTGGTCGTGGGGCTATGGCTATCTGTACACGGTAAAGACGCTGTTGAAGGCAGACGACGGCTCGAAGATTGACGATGTCGTCACGCGGACGGGATTCCGTAAGACGGAGTTCAGGGAGGGTAAGACCTTCTTAAACGACCGTGTGCTGATGATGCACGGCTATGCCCAGCGTACCTCGAACGAGTGGCCTGGCACGGGGATGAGCGTGCCGTCCTGGCTCAGTGACTATTCCAATGGCCTTTTGGTGGAGTCGGGTGGTAATCTTGTCCGCTGGATGCACGTCTGCCCGTGGAAGCAGGACATCGAGTCGTGCGACCGTGTGGGACTGCTGCAGGCCATGCCTGCCGGTGATGCCGAGAAGGACGTCGAGGGTGCCCGTTGGCAGCAGCGCACCGAGGTGATGCGCGACGCCATCATCTATAACCGCAATAACCCCAGTGTTGTCTTCTACGAATGTGGCAACTATCGTATCTCGAAAGAGCACATGGAGGAGATGAAACGGATTCGTGACCTGTACGACCCCTATGGCGGACGGGCTGTCGGATGCCGGGAAATGCTTGACCGTCCCGAGGCAGAGTATGGCGGTGAGATGCTCTACATCAATAAGTCGGGCACCAAGCCCATGTGGTCGATGGAGTACTACCGGGACGAGGGGCTGCGCAAGTACTGGGACGAGTATTCCTACCCCTATCACAAGGAGGGCGACGGTCCCTTGTACCGTAATGCTCCGGCCAGGGACTACAACCATAACATGGATGCCCTGGCATGCGGTATGGTGGAGCGTTGGCATGAGTACTGGCTGGAACGTCCCGGCACGGGACGCCGCGTCTCCAATGGAGGTGCCAAGATTGTGTTCAGCGACACCAACACTCATCACCGCGGGGAGTCCAACTACCGTACCAGTGGTGTTGTTGACGCCATGCGCATTCCCAAGGACGCCTTCTTCGTACATCAGGTGATGTGGGACGGCTGGGTGTCACCGGAACGTCCCCGTACCTATATCATCGGTCATTGGAACTACAAGCCTGGCACGGTGAAGCCCGTCTATGTCGTCTCCACGGCCGACGAAGTTGAGCTCTTCGTCAACGGCAAGCGTGTGGGCAAGGGTGAGCGCTCCTTCCAGTGGCTTTATACTTTCAGCGATGTGGCGTTCGAGGCAGGAAGGTTAGAGGCCAAGGCCAGTGACGGCTCGTCCTACACGATAGAGACGGCCGGCGAGCCCTGTCAGCTGAGGCTTTCTGCCATTGAGAACCCTCAAGGGTTCAAGGCCGACGGTGCCGATATGGCACTCCTGCAGGTGGAGGTGCTCGACCGCCAGGGAAGGCGCTGTCCCCTGGATGACCGTATGGTCCATTTTGAGGTGAACGGCGAGGTCCAGTGGGTCGGAGGCATTGCTACCCGTAACAACAAGGACTACCTGAAGGCCAGCAGTAGGAAGGACCCTAACCTGCTTGACTCCGCTAACGAGAGGAACTCCAGCGACAACTACGTGGGCCTGTACGACCTTCCTGTCGAGTGCGGTGTTAATCGCGTGCTGGTTAAGTCGACGACGAATGCCGGTGACATCAACGTGTCGGTCTGCGCTGACGGCGTACGCCCCGCCTATCTGACGCTGCGGACACAAGCCGTAGACGTCCCTGCCTATATGCCTCAGCTGTCGCTGAAGCCGCGTCTGACTCGCGGGGAGACTCCCTTGACGCCTTCCTATACTGACAGTTATGTGACTGTTGACGTTGCCAGCGTTAGCGGTGGCTGCAACACCGATGGCCTGAAAAATACCTATGATGATAACGAGTTGACGGAGTGGAAGAGCGACGGAAGTAAGGAGAACGCGTGGATTACCTATCATCTGGACCGCAAGGCTTCAGTGAGTGAGATAGTCCTGAAACTGACAGGGTGGCGTTCGAAGTGCTATCCCCTGGAGGTATGGGCGGGTAAGCGCAAGGTCTGGGAGGGCATTACCCCTGCCACGCTGGGTTATGTCCATCTGTGCGTGGAGCAGCCGGTAGCTGCCAGTGACGTCACCATCCGTATGGTGGCACCCGTTCAGGACAGCAGCAAGTTCGGCCTGGTGAAGGAACTGGCCGGTGGCGCGGCTAACGAGATGGACCGTGTCAAGTCGGCCAAGGGAAAGGTGGAACTGCGTATTGTGGAGGCCGATTTGCTGGAAAAAGCCGGCCTTGAGGAAAAGAAAAGCCGACATTGAAGCCTTGAAAAGCCGACATTGAAGCCTTGAAAAGCCGACATTGAAGACCCCAATGTCGGCTTTTGTTGTCAGCCATGCCGTGCCAAAGTGTCAGTTCAGACACTTTGGCACGCTTTTCGCTAATCATTCCGCGAAGGTTCAAAACCTTGTAATATCGTTAAAACCTTATAAAACAATAAAAGTTATGAACATCAAACCATTAGGTGACCGTGTGCTCGTAGTACCTGCACCGGCAGAAGAAAAAGTAGGTGGTATTATTATTCCCGATACCGCCAAGGAGAAGCCCCTTCACGGAACCATCAAGGCCGTCGGCCAGGGAACGAAAGACGAGGAAATGATTCTGAAAATCGGCGACGAAGTGCTTTACGGCAAGTACAGCGGAACAGAACTGGAGTTTGAAGGAGAGAAGTTCCTCATGATGCGCCAGTCTGACGTCCTCGCAGTGATTGAAAAATAGTCATTTCAGAGACATCTAAACAACAAAACAACAAAAAATAAAAAACTATGGCAAAAGATATTAAGTTCAATATTGAAGCGCGCGACCTGCTGAAGCAGGGCGTCGACCAGTTGGCTAACGCCGTCAAAGTGACCCTCGGCCCGAAGGGACGCAATGTCGTGATTGAGAAGAAGTTCGGGGCTCCCCAGATTACCAAGGACGGCGTAACCGTCGCCAAGGAAATCGAACTGGAGGACAAGTTCGAGAACACTGGCGCACAGCTCGTTAAGAGCGTCGCATCGAAGACCGGCGACGATGCCGGCGACGGCACCACGACCGCTACTATCCTGACACAGGCTATTGTGACCGAGGGACTGAAGAATGTGACGGCAGGTGCCAACCCCATGGACCTGAAGCGCGGCATCGACAAGGCCGTGAAGGCCGTCACCGACCACATTGCCAAGAGCGCCGAGCAGGTGGGCGACAATTACGACAAGATTGAGCAGGTGGCCACCGTCAGCGCCAACAACGACAAGGAGATTGGCGAGCTGCTGGCCGAGGCCATGCGCAAGGTCTCTAAGGACGGTGTCATCACCATCGAGGAGTCGAAGAGCCGCGACACGCACATCGGCGTCGTCGAGGGCATGCAGTTCGACCGTGGCTACCTGTCGGCCTACTTCATTACCGACTCTGACAAGATGGAGTGTGTGATGGAGAACCCCTACATCCTGATCTACGACAAGAAGATCTCGAACATCAAGGACTTCCTGCCCATCCTGCAGCCCGCAGCCGAGAGCGGACGCCCGCTGCTGGTCATCGCCGAGGACGTCGACTCAGAGGCTCTCACTACGCTGGTAGTGAACCGTCTGCGTGGTGGCCTGAAGATCTGTGCCGTCAAGGCTCCTGGCTTCGGCGACCGTCGCAAGGCTATGCTCGAGGACATTGCCACGCTGACCGGTGGTGTCGTCATCAGCGAGGAGAAGGGCCTGAAACTGGAGCAGGCAACGCTGGAGATGCTGGGAACCTGCGAGAAACTGACCGTTACAAAGGACAATACCACTATTGTCAACGGTGCCGGTGACAAGCAGGCCATCAAGGACCGTGTTGCACAGATTAAGAAGGAAATAGAGCTGACAACCAGTTCCTACGACAAGGAGAAGCTCCAGGAGCGTCTGGCCAAGCTGGCTGGCGGCGTGGCCGTGCTCTATGTCGGTGCCAACAGCGAAGTCGAGATGAAGGAGAAGAAGGACCGTGTAGACGACGCCCTCTGTGCAACGCGTGCCGCTATCGAGGAAGGTGTTGTCGCCGGTGGCGGCACTACCTATATCCGTGCCCTGGATGCCCTTGACTCGCTCAAGGGTGACAATGCTGACGAACAGACCGGTATCAATATCATCAAGCGGGCCATTGAGGAACCGCTACGCCAGATTGTCTTCAACGCCGGCGGCGAGGGTGCCGTTGTCGTTCAGAAGGTTCGTGAGGGCAAGGGGGACTTCGGCTACAATGCCCGTCTGGACAAGTACGAGGACCTGCGTGAGGCTGGTGTTATCGACCCCGCCAAGGTCGCCCGTGTCGCCCTGGAGAACGCAGCATCTATTGCCGGCATGTTCCTTACCACGGAATGTCTTATTGTAGACAAGCCGGAAAAGGAACCCGCTATGCCGATGGGCGGTGCCCCGGGCATGGGAGGCATGATGTAATAAGTATTCCTCTGAATATACAAAACGGTGGAAAGGCCAGACGGCTTTTCCACCGTTTTTGTAAAGCCAAGTTGGCAAAATCGGCGAAAGAGTGGAAAAAATACACAATTGCTTTTGACCTAAGTCAATTTCGAAAGTTTTTGAGACGAAAATGTTTGGTTGGAGCTGTGCTATGTCGTAATTTTGCACACAGAAAAGATAATTTTTTTTGATTTGTTTTAGTAGATTAGTTTTTAAGTAGTTTGTTTTTAAGGAACCGGTTGTCGGGAGACAATCGGTTTTTTTATGTTTGATAGTTTGGCAGGTTCGGATAAATTCAGTACTTTTGCAAGCGTATGCAGAAACTGATTTTATTGTTCTCTTTCGTGCTGACGAATTGTTTTTCCGTCTTGGCACAGAGCCAGAAGATAGGAGACTTTATTGAGTCTACTTCCTATAATCTTGACAAGATTGGCGTCGGACGCAGTCAGCAATATTATCCGGAACAAGAAGCCTTTGTCTGTGAGAACGGGACAAACCGTTTCACCCGCGCCTTGTATGGCGGGTGGACGGATTACCGCATCGAGACCAGCGACCGTCCGGTTTTTGCGCTTGTCAAGAAGAACCACCACCGCAATATCCGCTTCCGTGTAAATGGTGTCGCCCTTGACTCAACGGACTACTGCAAGGCTCAGTATGTAAACGGGATGCGTATCTATCAGTTGCGTGACCAGCAGTGGGGGAGTGATGCCGAACTGGCCCTGCAGGTTGTGGCGATGCCTGACCGTGAAGGAGCATTGTGGCTGTTTGACGACCGCCGTTTTGCGGTGCCGCCCCGCTTTGAGGCCCGCGTCTGTGCTATAGCCAATCCTAAGCTGCACCGCAATGGCGACATCGGTGCCGACAAGCCTGGCGTGTTCGAGGCC
This sequence comes from uncultured Prevotellaceae bacterium, assembly GCA_946185225.1. Classification (GTDB taxonomy): domain Bacteria; phylum Bacteroidota; class Bacteroidia; order Bacteroidales; family Bacteroidaceae; genus Prevotella. The sequence continues at coordinate 7,095 of CAMHIM010000035.1, read as the reverse complement.
GCAGAGTCATGGGGACAGGCTTCTGACTGGGTTGTTGACCGTAGTCTGGAACCCCGTTCTTCTGCCTCTCATGAGACGTGGTTTGTCATTGATTCAGTCAATCAGGTCTCCTCGATGTCAGACGAAGCAGCCCGCCGCCTGTTCCTTCAGGCAGTGATGCACAACGAGCAGTTGTCACAACTCGTCCAGTTCCAGACCCCAGACCCCTACATCAACACGTTGGGTAGCGCCTTGGCCTTTGCTGCCGACGGCGACTGGGACGGGCAGACGTGGCTGCACGGCTGTGTGGGCTGGCGCATGCCGCTGGCCGGCTGGCGTGCTGCCTATGTGGGTGACGTGCTGGGCTGGAACGACCGGCAGCACCGGCATTTCGATGCTTATGCCAAGAGTCAGGTGACCGGTGTGGAGCCAGCGCTTCCGCACCCCACCCAAGACCCGAAGATGAACATGGCCCGTGCCGAGAAGCGATGGGGGACGCAGATGTACTCCAACGGCTACATCTGCCGTAATCCTGAACGCAACGACCAGATGCACCACTACGACATGAACCTGAACTACATGGACGAGCTGCTGTGGCACTTCCAGTATGATGCCGATACCGCCTATATGCGCAAGATGTGGCCCGTCATAACGCGTCACCTGGCGTGGGAGAAACGAAACTACGACCCTGACGGCGACCATCTCTACGACGCGTACTGCTGCATCTGGGCCTCTGATGCCCTCTACTATAGCGGCGGAGCCGTTACCCACTCGTCGGCCTATAATTATCGAGGTAACAAGCTGGCAGCACGCATTGCCGAGATTATCGGCGAGAATCCTGCCCCCTATCGTCAGGAAGCCGACGCCATCCTGGAGGCGATGAACCGGCGGCTGTGGATGGCTGACAAAGGCGTGTGGGCGGAGTATCAGGACGCTATGGGCTTGAAGCGTCTGCACGAGAGCCCGGCAGTATGGTCGGTGTATACACCGGTTGACTGTGGTGCCTGTTCGCCGGAACAGGCGTGGCGTGCTACCGGCTGGGTGAGCCGCAACATCCCACATATTCCCGTGGAGCAGACCGGCTACCAGACCATTGCCACCTCCAACTGGTTGCCCTATTCGTGGAGCATCAACAATGTGGCCGCTGCCGAGGTTATGCATACGGCACTGGCCTTCTTTGAGGCCGGACGTAGCGAAGAAGGCTACCGGCTGATGAAGGCAAACCTGCTCGACCAGATGTACTACGGGCAGTGTCCAGGCAACTTCGGACAAATCAGTTACTATGATGCCGCCCGTGGCGAGTGCTACCGTGACTTCGGCGACTGTATCGGCATCAGCAGCCGTACGCTGCTGCAGGGCCTTTTCGGCATCGTCCCGCAGGCACTTGACGGACAATGTGTCATACGGCCGGGCTTCCCTGTCGGGTGGGACAGCGTTACGGTCAGGACCCCCTATATAGAATATCGGTATGTGCACAAGGGTGACAGGGACATCTACGAGATTACCCAGCACTTCCGTCAGCCGCTGAAGATAGTCCTGCGTCAGAACCTGGGCGGCGGGAAGTTCCGTGATTACGTAGGAACCTCCGACCGGCACCAGATTATCGAGGCTGTCGCGAGGAAGGAAGCAACACCGGCGTTAGCTCCGGGCAAGGCTGACGTTTGCTCCGGACAAACGTTAGGTTTGGCGGAACCAGACTCCAGGGGGAAGTTCTGTCAGCAGGACATCGCCCGCTACTTCAATGCTTCGGTAGACGACATCTTCAAGAATGAGTACCTGACTCCCCGTCCGCAGACGACAACGCTGCAGATTCCCGTGCAGGGCATCGGCGAGTGGTGCCACCCCCAGCTGACGGCCGACATCAATGACTCCGTCTTCCGGTCCCACATTGCCGACGGTACCGTCACCATTGCCAGTATCCCCTTCCGTACGCCGGCGAAAGGACGTAATATCGTCTATACCTCGCTATGGGACAATTACCCCAACGCTATAACTCTTCCGTTGAAGGGTAAGGCAGCGTCGGCCTACCTGCTCATGGCCGGATCGACCAACCACATGCAATGCCGCATAGACAACGGGCTGGTCATCGCCGCCTATCGGGATGGTACTGCTGACACGCTCACCCTACGCAATCCCGACAACTGGTGCCCTATAGAGCAGGACTACTATGTCGACGGTAAAGCCTTCCAGACCGCGCAGCCCCGTCCCTACCGCGTCTGTCTCGGACGCCCGTCGGCAGAAGGAACCCTCCTTGTCAGCCGTGACCTTGGGTGTGAGTTGAATATCAAGGGCGTCTATGGCCGTGAGATTCCGGGTGGTGCCGCACAGCTGCTGCGCATGCCGTTGAATCCTCGCAAGAAGCTGCGCTCACTTACCGTCCGTACGCTGTCGAACGATGTCGTCATCGGACTGATGGGAGTCACCCTTCAGCAGTGAGCCTACATGAAGGAAAAATGAATAAACTAAGGATATGCAGAAACTCATAGAATTATATAAGCAGTGGAGTGGGGCAGAACCCGTGTCTACGGAGAAACTGCCAGGAGCGGGCAGCAACCGCCAGTACTGTCGTTTCAACGATGCCGAGGGACACAGCGTCATAGGCTGTATAGGTACCAGCCGCGACGAGAATCACGCCTTCATCTGCCTGGCGCGGCACTTCACCCGCCGGCAACTGCCTGTGCCTGAGGTTCTGGCAGTCAGCGACGATGAACTGCGATACCTGCAGACCGACCTCGGAGAGGTGTCCCTCTTTGACGCCATCAGCGGAGGACGCGAGGCTGGCGGACGCTATACGCTGAAGGAGCAGGAACTGCTGAAGCGTACCATCCGCGAACTGCCCAACCTGCAGCTGCGCGGTGCCCGCGGACTGGACTTCTCCCAATGCTACCCCCAGCCGGAGTTCGACATGGACTCTGTGCTCTTCGACCTGAACTACTTCAAGTACTGCTTTCTGAAAGCTACCGAACTGGACTTCCATGAACTCAAGCTGGAGGCCGACTTCCGACTGATGGCCAAGGACCTGACGTCTGAGAAGCAGGACGCCTTCCTCTATCGCGACTTCCAGGCGCGTAATGTCATGCTGGTGTCAGAGAAGCCCTACTTCATCGACTTCCAGGGAGGCCGCAAAGGCCCGTATTACTACGACCTGGCCTCCTTCCTCTGGCAGGCATCGGCCCGCTATCCCCATAAGCTGCGCCGCGAACTGGTCTATGAGTACTATAACGCCCTGAAGCAATATACGGAAGTGCCTTCGACCCATCATTTTGTGGCCCGTCTCTCGCTCTTCGTCCTCTTCCGCACCCTGCAGGTGCTGGGCGCCTATGGCTTCCGCGGCTACTTCGAGAGGAAGCAGCACTTCATTGACTCCATCCCTCCTGCCATCCAGAACCTGCGTGAACTGCTGAACCTGAACCCGAAGCTCTTCCCCTATCCGCACCTGATGGATGTGCTGCGCCGCCTGTGCGTGTTGCCGCAGTTCCGACAGATAGAAGTGACGGCCAGTCGTGCCGACGGCTATAAGACCACGGAGCGCAACCCCTACAAGGCTCACCCCAAAGACGGTCCTGCAACGTTCTCGAAGTATGATGCCCAGGGACCGCTGGTGGTCAGGGTCTACAGCTTCTCCTACCGTAAGGGGATTCCGGAAGACGAGTCGGGCAACGGCGGCGGCTATGTCTTCGACTGCCGCTCTACCCACAACCCCGGCCGCTATGAGCCTTACAAGCAGCTGACAGGGCTTGACGAACCCGTCATCCGTTTCCTGGAGGACGACGGCGAGATACTGACCTTCCTGGATTCGGTCTATAAGCTGGCCGATGCCCACGTGCGCCGTTACATACAGCGTGGCTTCACCTCGCTCATGTTCTCGTTCGGCTGCACGGGCGGTCAGCACCGCAGCGTCTATAGTGCCCAGCACCTGGCCGAGCACATCCACCAGAAGTTTGGTGTCGAGGTGCGCATCTGCCATCGTGAGCAAGGCATCAACCAAGTGCTTAAAAATAATTAAGGTGACCGTAAAAACTTTGTTTTCACGCTTCTCTTTTCACATTATTTGTTACCTTTGCAGACGATGAAGCAAGCGATGATATTTGCGGCAGGACTGGGTACCCGCCTGAAGCCGCTGACCGACACGATGCCGAAGGCTCTTGTCCCGGTAGACGGACAGCCCCTGTTGTGGCATGTCGTTATGAAGCTGAAGTCTGCAGGCTTTTCCCGCATCATCGTAAACGTTCATCATTTTGCACAGCAGATAGTGGACTATCTGCAGACGAACGACAACTTTGGTGTGGACATGCGTGTCTCCGACGAGACGGAGCTGCTGCTGGAGACGGGTGGCGGCATCAAGAAAGCCCTGCCCCTCTTCGACCAGGAAAGTCCCATACTGATTCATAACGTCGACATCCTGAGCAACCTGGACCTCAGCGACATATACGAGTGGGCAGGAGCGAGCGGAACGGATGCGCTGCTGGTGGTCAGTCCGCGTAAGACAAAGCGCTACCTGCTCTTCGACGAGGAGTATCTGCTGGACGGCTGGACCAACATTGAGACGGGGGAGGTGCGCAGTCCATATCAGGGACTGGACCCGACGTCACTACGGCGGCTGGCCTTCAGCGGTGTACACGTGCTGTCACCCTCCGTATTCCCGCTTTTTGCTGATATGCCCCAGCGTTTCGGTATCATGGATTTCTACTTGAAGTACTGCCACCAGCGGGCGTTCTACGGCATGGAGAAGAAAGACCTCCTGCTGATGGACGTCGGAAAGATGGACACGCTGGAGGAAGCAGAACAATTCTTAAAACAATTATAACTATCATGCAACAGAAGATTATCATTTTGGACTTCGGTTCACAGACGACGCAGCTGATAGGTCGTCGCGTGCGCGAGTTGGACACCTTCTGCGAGATTCTCCCCTACAACAAGTTCCCGAAGGACGACCCTACGGTCATTGGCGTCATCCTGAGCGGTTCGCCTTATTCGGTTCATGACCCGGAGGCTTTCAAGGTCGACCTGAGTCAGTTCGTGGGACGTCTGCCCGTGCTGGGCATCTGCTACGGCGCGCAGTTCATCTCGCACACCCTGGGCGGTAAGGTGGAGAAGGCCGACTCCCGTGAATACGGGCGCGCCAACCTGCAGACGGTCGACACGACCAATCCGCTCTTCAAGGGCTTTGAGCAGCACTCACAGGTATGGATGTCGCACGGCGACACCATCACCGCCATCCCCGAGGACTTCAAGGTGATAGGCTCTACGGCCGACGTGACCAACGCCGCCTTCGCCTCCACCCGGCAGCCTGTCTGGGCCGTGCAGTTCCACCCGGAGGTGTTCCACACCCTTCAGGGAACACAGCTACTGAAGAACTTCGTGGTTGACATTTGTGGTTCGAAACAGGAGTGGAGTGCCGCCTCGTTCGTCGATTCCACCGTTGCCGAGCTCAAGGAGCAGCTGGGACAGGACCGTGTCATCCTCGGTCTCTCCGGCGGCGTCGACTCGTCAGTGGCTGCCGTGCTGCTGAACAAGGCCATCGGCGACCGTCTGACCTGTATCTTCGTCGACCACGGCATGCTGCGCAAGAACGAGTTCCAGCAGGTCATGGACGACTACAAGGTGCTGGGCTTGAACGTCATTGGCGTCGATGCCAGCGAAAAGTTCTTTGCCGACCTCGCAGGCGTTACCGAACCCGAACAGAAGCGTAAGATTATCGGTCGCGACTTCGTCGAAGTGTTCAATGCCGAGGCCAAGAAGATTACCGATGCCAAATGGCTCGCTCAGGGCACCATCTATCCCGACCGCATCGAGTCGCTCAACATCACGGGCAAGGTCATCAAGAGCCACCACAACGTGGGCGGACTGCCCAAGGAGATGAACCTGCAGCTCTGCGAACCGCTGAAGTGGCTCTTCAAGGACGAGGTCCGCCGTGTGGGCCGTCAGCTGGGCATGCCTGAACATCTGATTACCCGTCATCCCTTCCCCGGCCCCGGCCTGGCTGTTCGTATCCTGGGTGATATAACCCCCGAGAAGGTGCGTGTCCTGCAGGATGCCGATGACATCTATATCCGCGGTCTCCGCGACTATAAGGTGAAACTCAGCGGCGAAGAGGCACGCAAGGTGCTTGCTGCCGGTGTACCTGCCGACATGAAGGACGGCACCATCGAGGTGTCCCTCTACGACCAGATATGGCAGGCAGGAGCTGTCCTGCTCTCTACCGTCCGTTCGGTGGGTGTGATGGGCGACGAGCGTACCTACGAGAATCCCGTGGCTCTCCGTGCCGTCACCTCGACCGACGCTATGACGGCCGACTGGGCCCATCTGCCGTACGACTTCATGGCCAAGGTGTCGAACGAGATTATCAATAAGGTGCGTGGTGTCAACCGCGTCTGCTACGACATCTCGTCCAAGCCGCCTGCAACCATCGAGTGGGAGTGATTTCCAATCACGGCCTTTATGAGTTAAAGGAAACGGATGAAACCCTATGCAGGAGTTTCATCCGTTTCCTATATAATAAAAGGTGTAGCCGTCTACTTCTGCTTCAGCAGGTCGCGAATCTCGGCCAGCAGTTCCTCCTGCGTGGGACCCTTCGGCTCTTCAGGGGCGGGAGCGGGCTCTTCCTTCTTGCGGTTCAGCTTGTTGATGCCCTTGAGCATGAGGAAGACACAGAATGCGACGATGAGGAAGTCGACGACGTTCTGAATGAAACTACCGTAGGCGAATACAGATGCTCCGGCTTCCTGTGCGGCAGCCAGCGTGGTGTAGTCTCCATCGCCAAGATTGATGAACAGATTGGTAAAGTCGATGCCGCCGGTAGCCAGGCTGATGACAGGCATGAGCACGTCGTTGACCAGCGAGGTGACAATCTTTCCAAACGCGCCGCCGATGATGACACCGACAGCCATGTCCATTACGTTGCCCTTCATGGCAAACTCTTTGAATTCACTGATAAATCCCATAGTCTTAATGTTTTTAATAATTATAGTATGAAATTGTAATCTTGGTTTTGCAATATTGCTTCTGCTTGTATGATTTATGTCAAGAGCAGACGTACTTTGTACACTTTTTGTATTTATTAAGAATGAAATTTGATGCAAATATAGGAATTATTTTGTAACTTTGCGCACGAAA
>CAMHIM010000034.1 GCA_946185225.1 uncultured Prevotellaceae bacterium | reverse complement strand
TATATATTCTAGTCTGGCTAGAAAGGCAAGCCAAGAAAAAATGATCAGAGTACTCGACATCATAGAAGACACCATGGTAGATGGTCCGGGATTCCGGACCTCTATCTATTGTGCCGGATGCAACCATGCCTGTCCGCACTGCCACAACCCACAATCGTGGGACTTCAACGTGGGACGGGAGATGACGGTAAGGGAAATTATGAACATCATTCTGGCAGACCCCTACGCCAATGTCACCTTCTCGGGAGGCGACCCCATGTATCAGGCGGCTGGTTTTGCCGAACTGGCACGTGCCATCCACCGACAGACAAACAAAGACATATGGTGTTATACAGGATTTACGTTTGAAAGCCTCATCACCCAAGAACAACGCGAGTTGCTCTCAGAAATTGACGTACTCGTAGACGGCCCATACGTTGAGCGCCTTCGCGACCCGGACCTGCTGTTCCGTGGCTCGTCGAACCAGCGTATCATCAACGTACCTGCCTCCATCTATACAGGAAAGATTGTCTTGTGGGAAGACAACACAAAAATTGAGGCATAACCTCACCTGCCTCCATCACCCAACTACAGAAAGAAGAACTCTACTATCTCTCGTCGTAACTATCCAATTTCCTCAGGTAATAGTCACGGAAGTCTGCCCAGCGGTAGTAAGGACCTTCTACCGGCTTCAGCGGCAGCGTAGCCTCATTTTCGTTGAGCAGCACCTTGAAGAGGACATCATGGTCCTTCGGAGAAGAGCGGTAGAAGACAAACTGCACGTTCGAACCCATGGGAAAAATTTTGTGACACCACCAGTTCCTTTCCTCCAGCGTATTGACATCCTCCACCACCATATCGTAGCCATCCAAGCCAAGCAGACAGACCAGCGGCAGGATACACGTCTCATGCCCATAGCGTAGCGAAGCACCTGGTTTGGCTAAGGACAGACAACTGTCAGCCTCTTCAATAATCTTACGCAACAGATTACGCTGCACAAAAGGCTGAACGGTCTGGGAAAGAGGCGTAGCACCATAGCAAAGGAACCACCACACATTATCCTTGCGCCAATTGTCCAAAATCTCATCCTCAGTGAAGAGGTCGTTGAGCGTCATGCTATTACGCAACTCTGTGTTCTGTAGATGGGCAGCCAGCTTAAACAGATAGTAGTTCAAGCGTTCCCCGTTTACCTCCTTCTCCACATAGTCCATATCATTGAACAACGTCGAGACGACACGTTTCCAGGTGAGATGGTCAGTACAGAACTTCTCATAGGCATCCCTTGACGGTTTGTCGACACGCAGCTCCGCAAGACGGCGGTCCTGCTGGTTCATGTAATACATGTCATGAATACTGGCATCATGCCGGAGCTGCAGTTTAGGGTTCAGCAAAAGCAGTTGTTGCAAGGCGTTCTCCATGGACAGGATGCAGCGTGGAACCACCGTACTACGGGCATCAATGGTCGTCTTTCCGGCAAACACTTCCGGGAAACGCTCGTACATCCGACGGGCAATGGCTTTGTGCTGCTCGACACCCAGCGGGGTCAAGTCACCCAACCGTCCGGAGGCGTTCTCACGGATTCTCCTTACCCTCTCCAGCACATCTTCGCCAAGGAGGGTCAGCTTCCCACGCTGAGAAGCCATCAGCATCCGCTCATAGACAAAATCATATTCGATGGGGTTGTTCAGAAAACGGGAACCATGCCGCCCATAATGACTGATATAGAAAGGTTTCTTACCCTTCGGGGACGGGGTTAGCTTCTTCTGCGTAGGACCAGGATATGCCAGCAAATTACAGGCTGCCAGGTTGACATTTCTCTTCATTTCCTCCTTCAGCGACTGGGCTGTCACAGTTGCAATATAGCTGAAAGCGAGAAGCAACAGGAATAATTTTCTCATAACTTTTTCCGTTTTCGTGTGCAAAGTTACGAAAAAAAACGTAATTTTGCACATTATTTATTAAGAATATGACGAAAAAGGCAAATTGGACCGATGACTATTGGCTTCTGCTGATGCAGCTTTATCTCCGGAAACCTGTAGGTGTAAAGCCGCAGTACAGCCGTGAACTGGTTTCTCTCAGCCTTGAGCTCCATATCCCGCCCAAGGCTCTGTATGCCCGGATGAACCAGATTGCCACCTTGGAGACACCGCGTATAGAACGTCTGTGGAAGACGTTCAAAGACAATCCCCGCCGACTGAGCCGTGCCAGTCGTCTGCTGCGCGAGATGAAAGGATTCGGCCAGGCCAATGCATTCTATGACGGTGTTGAGGTAAACGAGACATTCGAGCTGGACTTCCGCCCCATTGACGAAGACCCACGCATCACTCCCGTCATGCTCGTCATGGTGCTCGACCTCTACTTTCACCTGACGCCGGGCACCATGGTCCCCGAGACTCCAGAGGTACAGGATATGTCACGACTCATTCATCTTCCCGTCGGCGATATCATTGAACTGCTGGACATCTTCCAGCATTGCGACCCCTATCTGAACAGGCGCGACGCCATCTTCAGTCCGCTGCTACGGCCCTGCAAGCAAATATGGGACCGCTACGGGAACAATGGTCCAGAGGCTGTTGCTGACTATGCCAGTGAACTAAAGGTCTACTTCGAACACTAACCATGGCACAACGGCAGGTACAGGAACAGACACAAACACAGCAACAGCGACAGACCCAGAGCGTCACCCAGTTGCAACTCCTCCACGCACAACTCGTAGAGCTACCCATCACACAACTGCTGGAACGCATTGACACCGAGATGAACGACAACCCTGCACTGGAAGCCGAGTCAGGTGAAGACTACCAGCCGTCTTCTGATTACCAGGAAAGCCCCACCGACACCGACGACTACGAAGCGCAGCGCGACCAGGAAGACCGGCAGTCGGCACTAGACGAGGCACTGCAGAACATAGGACGCGACGATGAGGAGCTGCCCGTATATAGCGGCGGGCAGGTCACAAGCGGTGATGAGTCAGAACCGATAACCTATGGCTCCATCCCATCTTTCTACGACCTGCTGATGCAGCAGGTAGGCGAGTTAAGTTTGACAGAGCGTCAACGGTACATCATGGAGTATCTCATAGGTTCTCTCGACGACGACGGTCTGCTACGCAAGTCACTCGACAGCATCAGTGACGAACTGGCCGTATACCACAACGTTGACGTCACGACGGCCGAACTGGAAGAAGTACTACGGATGCTCCAGGACTTCGACCCTGCCGGCATTGGCGCACGCACGCTTCAGGAGTGTCTGCTCCTACAGATACAGCGGCGTGAACCGTCCCGCGTACAGGAACTGATGCGAAAGGTCGTCATCAACCATTTCGACGAGTTCACAAAGAACCACTGGGACCGCATCCGTCATGCCCTCGACCTTACGGATCTGCAGGGAGAGGCTCTCCAGAAGGAGCTTCGTAAACTGAATCCCAAACCTGGAGCCGCCTTAGGCGAGGCCGTCGGCCGATCGTTCCACCAGATTATCCCCGACTTCATCATCGACACCCAGGATGACGGCACCGTCACGTTTACACTGAACAACGGAGAGATGCCCCAGCTGCAAGTGTCACAGTCGTTCGCCGACCTGCTGAAAGACTACCAGACCAACAAGGAGCACATGAGCCGCCAGATGAAGGAAGCCCTGCTATACACGAAGAAGAAGGTTGACGCAGCCCAGAACTTCATCGAAGCTATCCGCCAGCGCCGCCATACGCTGACCATAACCATGCAAGCCATCATCCGCCTTCAGCACCGTTTCTTCGAAGACGGCGACGAGGCATCGCTTCGCCCCATGATTCTGAAGGACATCGCCGAGCTGACGGGACTGGACCTCTCCACCATCTCACGCGTCAGCAACTCCAAGTATGCGCAGACCCGCTGGGGAACGTTCCCGCTGCGCTACTTCTTCAGCGACAGCTACACCACGGAAACCGGCGAGGAGCTTTCCACACGTGCCATCAAGGTCGCCCTGCGTGACCTTATTGACTCCGAGGACAAGAAAGCCCCCCTGAATGACGACGCCCTCAAGAACCTGCTTGCTGAGAAAGGCTTCCCCATCGCACGCCGCACCGTAGCAAAATACAGAGAACAATTAGGCATACCCATCGCACGACTCAGGAAATGACACGAGAGAAACAGATTATACTCGCTGCCAGGGTGGTCAGTATCATCTTCACCCCCTTCTACCTGCCCTTTGTCGGTATGGTAGCCCTCTTCATGTTCAGCTACCTCAGCCAGCTCCCCTTCTGGTTTCAGCTACACTTGCTCATAGCCATCTACTTCTTCACCATCCTGTTGCCCACGCTGCTTATCCGTCTGTACCGCCACTATCAGGGGTGGAATCTGATAGAGTTGGGGCACAAGGAGCGCCGCATGGTGCCTTACGTCATCTCCATCATGTGTTACTTCGCCTGTATCTCCGTCATGGAGTCGCAGCACATTCCCCACTTCATGGGGAACATCGTCGTTGCGGCACTGGTAGTACAGATGGTGTGTGCCATCATCAACGTTTGGTGGAAGATTTCCACCCATATGGCTGCCATCGGCGGTTTCGCCGGTGCACTGTTTGTCTTTGCTGAATTGTTTACCTTCAACCCCGTATGGTGGTTTTGCCTTGTCCTCGTCGTCGCAGGACTGCTGGGCACCGCTCGCATGATACTCCGTCAGCATTCTCTCGCACAGGTAGTGGCCGGGTTCTTTGTCGGTTTCTTCTGTGCGGGTCTATCCATTATACTATTATAAAAACCTTGATATGAAAGCAAAAGTAAGCATCATCATGGGCAGCACCAGTGACCTGCCCGTTATGGAGAAAGCCTGCAAGCTGCTGGACGACCTGCAGGTACCCTTTGAAGTCAACGCCCTCTCAGCACACCGCACCCCTGATGCTGTAGAGCAATTTGCCCGCACCGCCGAGGAACGCGGCATCCAGGTCATCATTGCCGGTGCCGGCATGGCTGCTGCCCTACCCGGCGTCATCGCCGCCTCCACCACCCTTCCCGTCATCGGCGTTCCCATCAAGGGTATGCTCGACGGCCTTGACGCCATGCTCTCCATCATCCAGATGCCCCCTGGCATTCCCGTAGCCACAGTAGGCGTCAATGGAGCACAGAACGCGGCTATCCTCGCCGTTGAGATGCTCGCCCTAAGCGATGAGGAGCTGGCCCTGCGGCTCAAGACCTACAAAAGCAGTCTGAAAGAGAAGATAGAAAAGGCTAACCGTGAACTGGCCGAAGTCAAATACACCTACAAGACCAACTAAGTGAGCTACCAAAGAAGAAAGAGCAGCGTTGCCCGTGTGGGCAACACCACCATCGGGGGCGGAAGCCCCATCCGTATCCAGTCGATGGCCACAACCGATACCAACGACACCGAAGCCTCCGTGGCCCAGGCCAAGCGCATCATTGATGCCGGCGGCGAACTGGTACGCTTTACCACTCAGGGGACGCGCGAAGCCGAGAACATGAAGAACATCTCCGATCGGCTGAAGCAGGACGGCTACACACAACCGCTGGTGGCCGACGTCCACTTCACGGCCCATGTAGCTGACATCGCTGCCCGCTACTGCGAGAAAGTGCGCATCAATCCCGGCAACTACGTTGACCCGGGACGTACGTTCAAGCATCTGGAGTACACCGACGAAGAGTACCAAGAGGAACTGGAGAAGATTAACCAGCGACTTGTCCCCTTCATCAACATCTGCAAGGAGCACCATACCGCTGTGCGCATCGGTGTCAACCACGGTTCGCTCAGCGACCGCATCATGTCGCGCTACGGCGACACGCCAGAAGGCATCGTGGAAAGCTGTATGGAATTCCTGCGCATCTTCCGTCGTGAGCACTTTGATGATGTTGTCATCAGCATCAAGGCCTCTAACACTGTCGTGATGGTCACTACCGTCCGTCTGCTTGTCCAGACGATGGACCGCGAGGACATGCACTACCCCCTGCACCTCGGTGTCACTGAGGCCGGCGAGGGCGAAGACGGTCGCATCAAGTCTGCCGTAGGTATCGGTGCCCTCCTTACCGAGGGCATCGGCGACACCATCCGTGTATCACTCTCAGAGGAACCTGAGTACGAGATTCCCGTGGCACGGAAACTGGTAGACCTCATCCCGGAATGTGTCGCCCTTCGCCAGCAAGCCGAGGCAAGCATCCAGAACGACACCGTCACCCTTACGCTTAATGCTACAGACTGGGAGACCTTCCAGCTGAAGGCAGCCATGGCCGTCGGTGCGCTGTTCATTGACCGCAAGGCCAGTAAGTTGGTTATTTCCAGTACGGACAGTCTTTTTACTCCGGACAGCCTGACGAGTCTTGCCGACACCATTCTACAGGCTGCCCGTGTGAAGTTCACCAAGACAGAGTATATCTCCTGTCCGGGATGTGGACGCACGCTCTATAACCTGCAGGAGACCATCGCCCGCATCAAGGCAGCCACCAGCCATCTGGTGGGACTCAAAATAGGCATCATGGGTTGCATCGTCAACGGACCGGGCGAGATGGCTGATGCCGACTATGGCTACGTAGGAGCGGGCCGCGGAAAGATTTCCCTTTACCGCAGCAAGGAGTGCGTGGAGAAGAACATTCCCGAAGACGAGGCCGTTGACCGCCTCCTCGCCCTCATCGAACAGGACAGGAAGGCTTAGAGCCGCAACATTTTCATCAGTTCCCTCATGCCCTCACTGGCTCCCTTTTGAATCTGGATGACACCAGAGCCAACTTTGACAGGATTGGGATCGATGAGATATACCGGTATGCCGGGACGAACGTAGTGTATCAGACCGGCAGCCGGATAGACAGCCATGGACGTACCTATGATAATGAAAATATCTGCCGTCTGAGCCTCCTCGGCGGCCAGGGTAATGTTGGGAACAGCCTCTCCGAAGAAGACGATGTAGGGTCGAAGCAGCGAACCGTCACCAGCCTTCGTGCCGGGCACCACCTCGCAGTTGTCGGGTGTCAGCATCTGGATGTAACGCGGGTCATCCACGTCTCGGCTGGAGCACACCTTCATCAGTTCCCCGTGCAGATGGATGACCTTTGACGAGCCTGCCATCTCATGGAGATTGTCCACGTTTTGCGTCACAACAGTAACATCGTAGTATTTCTCCAGTTCTGCCACCAGCCGGTGGCCTTCGTTGGGCTTCACGTCCCAGCATTTCCTGCGGAGCATGTTGTAGAAATTTGTCACCAGCGTAGGGTCAGCCTCCCAGCCTTCATGGGTGGCCACCTGAGCAACGGGATATTCCTCCCATAGTCCGTCAGCATCGCGGAAGGTCTTCAGACCACTCTCCACAGACATGCCGGCACCCGTCAAAACGACAATCTTTTTCATAAGCAGTTTCCTTTCATAAATTAAACTGCACAAAAATAAGAATTTTTAGCGGATTATCATTCATGTTTCACAGAAAAACTTCGTACCTTTGCGCCGTTTTTATTTAACTAAGGTATAGAAATGGATAAAGTAAGCTACGCATTAGGCCTCGGTATTGGTCGTCAGCTGGCACAGATGGGTGCCGGCGAGTTGAACATTGACGACTTCGCCGCTGCCATCAAGGACGTCATAGCAGGACGTGAACTCAAAGTGTCAAACACAGATGCCCAGCGCATCGTACAGGAATACTTTGCTGCCCAGGAAGAGAAAATCAATAAGCAGCGCATGGAACAAGGCAAGGTCCACAAGGAAGCCGGCGAGAAATATCTGGCCGAGAATGCCAAGAAGGACGGCGTCATCACGCTCCCCAGCGGTCTGCAGTATCAGGTACTGAAGGAAGGCAACGGCAAGAAGCCAAGTGCCAAGGACTCCGTGAAGTGCCACTATGAAGGTTTCCTCATCGACGGCACCGTGTTCGACAGCAGTGTGCAGCGCGGCGAACCCGCCGTGTTCGGACTGCAGCAGGTCATCGCCGGATGGACCGAGGGACTGCAGCTCATGCAGGAAGGCGCTAAGTACCGTTTCTTCATCCCCTATCGCCTGGCCTACGGCGAGGGCGGTGCCGGAGCATCCATCCCTCCGTTCGCAGCACTCATCTTTGATGTGGAACTCATCCAAGTCATGTAGGAAAGAACATTTTAATTAAATAATAATACAATGAAAAAGTTAATGATTGTAGCCGCAATGGCTACCGCTGCCGTTGCTTTCACTTCTTGTAACAACGGTGCTCCCAAGGCAAACCTGAAGAGTGACATTGACACCGTCAGCTATGCTATCGGCGTGGCACAGACAACGGGTCTGAAAGATTATCTCGTTGAGCGCATGGGCGTCGACACCGCCTACATCGCTGACTTCATCAAGGGCATGAACGAGGGTGTGAACGCTGGCGACAACAAGAAAAAGGCCGCCTATTATGCCGGCATCCAGATTGGCCAGCAAATCAGCAACCAACTGGTAAAGGGCATCAACCACCAGCTCTTCGGCGAGGACTCCACGCAGACCATCTCCCTGAAGAACCTCATGGCAGGCTTCATTAGCGGCGTTACGGGCAAGGGCGCCCTCATGACCACCACCGAGGCACAGGACATGGCCGAGAAGAAGATGCGTGAGATTCAGGCAAAGACCATGGAGAAGACCTATGGTGCCTATAAGAAGGAAGGCGAGGATTTCCTGGCCAAGAACGCCAAGGCTGAGGGTGTAAAAGTACTGCCTAGCGGTGTTCAGTACAAGGTCATCAAGGAAGGCTCCGGTGCCATTCCTGCTGACACCTCGCTGGTAAAGGTACATTATGAGGGCAAGACTCTCGACGGCAACGTGTTCGACAGTTCCTACAAGCGCGGCGAGCCCATCACCCTTCGTTGCAACCAGACCATCAAGGGGTGGACAGACGCCATGGTTCACATGCCCGCCGGTTCCGTCTGGGAAGTATACATTCCCCAAGAGCTGGCCTACGGTGAGCGTGAGCAGGGACAAATTAAGCCCTTCTCCGTGCTGACCTTCAAGATTGAACTGCTTGAGGTGAATCCCAAAAAGAAGTAATCATGAAGAAGACCCTTATCATAGCACTCGCCATTTTGGCGAGTGCTTCTTTCAATACGGCGTTTGCTGGAAAGAAGGACAAGAAAAAAGTGAAGACAACGGTTGAGACCGTCGCTCCCGTACAGCTGAAGAGCAGCACCGATACCGTCAGCTATACTGCTGGCATGGTGTTTACAGGAGGGTTAGTGTCTTACCTTCAGCAGCAAATGAATGTCGACACCGCCTATATGGCCGACTTCGTACGCGGCTTCAAAGAGGCTGTCAAGGCAGCTTCCGACCCAAAGGCCAAGGCATATATCGCCGGCATGCAGATTGCCGACCAGATAAAGAGTCGCATGCTGCCCAACCTCAAGAAGGACTTTACCGGAACACCTGACTCCATCACTGATGCTACCCTTTACCGTGGCTTCACTGATGCCCTGCAGCAGGACACTACCATCTTCACCGTAAAAAAGGCCGAGAGCGTCTTCCAGAACCTGCACGCCCGCAACAAAGCCGTTAAGGACGAAGCCCTCAAGGCACCCGGCCGCACCTTCCTGGCTGAGAATGCCAAGAAAGAGGGCGTCATCACCACTCCCAGCGGTCTGCAGTACAAGGTGCTGGTGAAGGGTGAAGGCGAGGTGCCCACAAAAACCGACAAGGTACAGGTACACTACGAAGGCCGCCTCATTGACGGCACCGTGTTCGACGCCTCACGCCGTCATGGCGACAAGCCGTCCACCTTCCGTGCCGACCAGGTCATCAAAGGCTGGACCGAGGCATTGACAATGATGCCCGTCGGTTCCAAGTGGCAGCTCTTCATCCCGGAGGAGCTGGCCTACGGCAGCCGTGAACAAGGACAGATCAAGCCCTATTCCACGCTTATCTTTGACGTTGAGCTACTGGGCATTGAGAAATAAGAAAACCTACCTGTCCGCCACCCTCCACCAAGAGGGTGGCGGATTCTTTTTGTGACATTATTCAACTTTTTCACCCTGTATTGTCAACTTTTTCCAAAAATTTGTTGCCTGTCTCAATTTAATTGCTTACTTTTGCTTTCAGATTGACAACTAATATCCGCCAAAATGGAAAAAATCGACAAACTAGACAAGAAGATTCTCAGCATTCTGTCAAAGAATGCACGCATCCCGTTCAAGGACGTAGCTGCGGAGTGCAACGTGTCACGCGCTGCCATCCACCAGCGCGTCCAACACCTCATTGACGGAGACGTCATCACCGGCAGTGGCTTCGACGTCAACCCCAAGAGTCTCGGCTATTCTACCTGCACCTATGTAGGCATCAACCTGGAGCGCGGCTCCATGTACAAGGACGTCGTTGAGAAGCTGCAGCACATCCCTGAAGTGGTGGAGTGCCACTTCACCACCGGCCCTTACACCATGCTGGTAAAAGCCTACGCCCGCGACAACGAGGAACTGATGCGCCTACTCAACGACAAGCTGCAGGGCATCCCTGGCGTCGTAGCCACCGAGACCCTCATCTCGCTGGACCAGAGCATCAAGCGTGAGATTCCCATCCACCTTGACGTCGACAGCAAGGAGTAACCTTCCAAACCGCGATATATGAAGAGATTCGACCTCCAGTCACATCTCGACGACATCTACGCAACTTTCCCGGCTGCGCCACATAGTCCTGTCATCGGCATTACAGGCAACTACGAGGACCTCACCTGCAAGCTGGGGCGCGGCTACTACCAGTCAGTCGTCGCTGCCGGCGGAGTACCCGTCATCATCCCCCCCGTGGCCGACAAGTCCGTGCTCATGAACACGCTCGACCACTTGGATGCACTCATCCTCAGCGGAGGGGGTGACATCAACCCGCTCTACACCGGTGAGGAGCCTGTCCCGGGACTGCATGCCATCAACCAGGAGCGCGACCTGCCGGAATTGCTCATCACCCGTCTGGCCTATAACCGTCAGCTGCCCATCCTCGGCATTTGCCGCGGCATCCAGACACTGGCTGTCGCCCTGGGCGGCAAGGTCTGCCAGGACCTTACGCTGACCACTGTGAAGCACTCGCAGGACGCCGACCGCTCGGAGCCCACCCATACCGTCACCCTGACGGAAGGTTCCACCTTATATAATATATATAGCCGTTCCACTCTCTTCGTCAATTCCTTCCACCATCAGGCCGTCAGCGACCCCGGAAAGGATTTCCGAGTGGTGGCGACAGCTCCCGACGGGACTGTCGAGGCCATGGAAAGTGCTACGTACAAGTCCGTCATCGGTGTACAGTGGCACCCGGAGTGCATGCCCGACGAAGGTGCACCGCTGTTCCGCTGGCTCATCGGCGAGGCTACTGCCTACCGTCAGGCCTGTCAGCTGCACGACCGGCTGCTGACCCTCGACACCCATTGTGACACGCCGATGCTGTTTCCGCAGAACATCCGTTTCGACCGCCGTGACCCGCGCATCCTCGTCGACCTGCACAAGATGACCGAAGGCCGTCAGGATGCTACCATCATGGTAGCCTACTTGCCCCAGCCCGCTGAGGGCGAGAACTTCGCCTCGAAGGTCAGTTTTGATGTCACAGGACCGACAGCATACGCTGACCTCATCTTCGACAAGATAGAAGGTATCGTCAGTCAGAACAGCCGCTACCTCAGCATCGCCCGCACCCCCGCCGACCTACTGGAGAACAAGCGCCATGGTCGCAAGAGCATCATGCTCGGCATTGAGAATGGCGTAGCCCTGGACGGCGACCTCAGTCAGGTGGAGCACTTCGCCCAGCGCGGCATCGTCTATATCACTCTCTGCCACAATGGTGACAATGCCCTGTGCGACTCTGCCCGCGGCAGCCATACCCACGGAGGCGTAAGCCCCTTCGGCCAACAGGTCATTGCCGAGATGAACCGTCTCGGCATCATGGTGGACCTGAGCCATGCCGCCGAGACGTCGTTCTACGATGCCTTGCAACTCAGTGAGACTCCCATCGTGTGCAGCCATTCCTCCTGCCGTGCCCTGTGCGACCACCCGCGTAACCTCACCGACGAGCAGATGCGTCAGCTCGCCGCCCACGGCGGAGTCATGCAGGTGACGCTCTACAACGGCTTCCTCGTCAAGGACGGACAGGCTACCATCCTCGACGCCATGCGCCATCTGGACCACGCTGTTAGCATTATGGGCATCGACCACGTAGGACTCGGCACCGACTTCGACGGTGACGGAGGAGTCCCCGGACTGGCCGACTCGTCAGAACTCATCAACTTCACCCGTCAGTTGCTCCGCCGCCAATATAGCGAAGACGACATTCAGAAAATCTGGGGCGGCAACTTCCTGCGCGTCATGAATCAAGTACAGCAAGGAAGAAGATAAGCATTACCCGTATGAACCTCCTCAGACATTATTACATGATACTGGTCATCACCGCCTTGACAGGCTGCGGCCAAACCCGTAACGCAACCAGCGACAATACCGTAGCATCCCCCGTTGGACCGGCATTCATGGCCGACTCAGCCTATCTGTTCTGCGAACGCCAGTGTGCCTTCGGTCCACGCGTCATGAACAGCACGGCGCATGACCGGTGCGGCGAGTGGATACAGCAGCAGTTTGTCTCCTACGGCATGACCGTCACCACGCAGCCGGCTGTTCTGCACGGCTACGACGGCACACCGCTCCACAGCACGAACATTATCGCCTCCTACAAGCCCGAGCTCAACAGCCGGGTGCTGCTCTGCGCCCATTGGGACAGTCGTCCCTGGGCCGACAACGACCCTGATGAAGCCAATCATCACACCCCCGTACTGGCTGCCAACGATGGAGCATCCGGCGTAGCCGTCATGCTGGAGATTGCCCGGCTGCTCGCTCAGACCGACAGCCTCAACATCGGCGTGGACTTCGTCTGTTTCGACGCCGAAGACTGGGGAACACCACAATGGAGCGACCAGGAAGACGATGCCGACTCATGGGCGCTCGGTGCACAGCACTGGGCCGCTAATGCCGGGTCCCTCTATACGGCAGCCAACAAGCCCCGCTACGGTATCCTGCTTGACATGGTTGGCGGCCGTGGTGCACGCTTCTATCAGGAGCTCGGCTCCCTGCAGTACGCCCGTAATGTCGTCGACAAGGTATGGGCGGCGGCCGATGTCGTCGGTTTTGCCAGCATGTTCCCCAAAGATGAAGGAGGCATGATTACCGACGACCACGTTCCCGTCAATCAGGTAGCAGCCATCCCCTGCATCGACATCATCCCCTTCCATCCCGACTGTGCCGCCAGCTCATTCGGTCCGACGTGGCACACCGTAAGCGACGATATGGAACATATCGACCGCAACACGCTACAAGCTGTCGGACAGACGCTTATACAAGTATTGTTTTCGGAATAGCGGCGGGCTTTCGGAAGAACGGAACAACAAAAAACTCTGCTACAGCTGACCGGCTTCCACCATCAGCACGACACGTTCCGTCAGGCGGTCCGTACCCTGTGCATCATAGCCTTTCTTCAGCGATGCGCCGAAAGCCCATGCGAAGGCCTGCCATATACCGGAACGGAAGGGACCTATGAAGGCCTGCATCGCCTCATAGGCCGTGGAGTGGCACTCACGGTCCACCAGCTTAATGAGCAGCTTTCCCTGTGAGAAGGTCAACTTCTTCATCCTTGGCTTATATTCCTTCACCAAGTCCTCCTCCACCCGTTTGATGTGCGCATCCCGCGACTTCTTGTCGGGCAGTGTCTCCAGATACTCTCCTGTCTCCAGCAGTATCTGGCGGACCTCCTTGGCAATAGGCAGCACCTTCTTGACATTCTTCACCAGGCGCATATAGGCTGCTTGCTGACGCTGGCTCGTAAACTCCACCGGCGGATAGACATAGACGTTTGACATCTCCATATACAGGATGCTGTCACCCTGGTCCAGCACCTTTCCCACCCGCACCATGGGCACAAACGTCGGAGCGTCCATGTCCACCTGACGGTCCTCAGGCTTCGGCTGGTCCTTCTGTGCCGCTGCGGTGACAGCAAGCATTCCCAGGACTATCGTTGTCAATCGTCTCAACATGGCGGCAAAGGTATGAAATAAAGCTGACAACACGTCCGCTTTATAGAACATTAACGCAGCTTTCGCATAAATTCCGGCAGAAACACGTATCTTTGCGTTTATCAAGAGAACGCCGGTCATGAGAAGAATCCTCGTCATCACCCTGTCCTTTCTGCTTTTTCTCCCCGCTTGTGCACAGCATCCGTGGGAAGAAGCCCTGGCCGACCTTGCCAGCACGGCTTCCGACGACGACACCAACTGGGAGGAACTGTATGATGTGCTGTGCGACCTGGAGCAGCACCCTGTCCGTCTGACCCGTGAGGAACTGGAACGGGTACCGTTCCTCAGCGAACAGCAGATACAGCATCTGGTAGAATATGTTGACCGCCACGGTGCGATGCTGTCACCCGGTGAACTGCGGCTTGTTCCCTCACTCACGCCCGCTACGCTCAGACTGCTTCCCTACTTCATCGTTGTCGGCGACAGCCATCCGAGGGACACCCTTCCGTCACTGCGCAACATGGCGCGCTACGGCCGTCACGAGTTGTTTGCCGCCGCCCAGGTTCCCTTCTACGAACGGGCTGGTGACCGCAACGGCTATCTGGGCTATCGCTATCGCCATTGGCTGCGCTACGACTTCAGCTACGCCGGCCGTCTGCGGCTGGGTCTGGTGGCGTCGCAAGACCCTGGAGAGCCCTTTTTTGCCGCCGGCAACAGCACTGGCTATGACTATTACTCACCCTACCTGGAGGTTAGGCGCTGGGGACCTCTGGAGCAGTTCATAGCCGGCCGTTACAAGATGTCGTCAGCACTGGGACTGCTGCTGGGCAACAGCTTCTCCTTAGGCAAGGCATCCACGCTGGCCTCTCTGGGTCGTGCTGCAACGTTGTTGAGACCCCACACTTCGCGTTCCGAAACCGACTATTTCCAGGGAGTGGCGGCTACGCTACGGTTGTCGTCGGTATGGCGGCTCACCGCCTTCGCCTCCTGTCGTCCGCTGGATGCCACGCTGAACACCGACGGGACGGCGCGCACCCTCCTCACCAGCGGTTACCACCGCACCCCCACGGAGATGGGGAAGAAGCACAACCTCTATGAAATGAATGGGGGAGGTAGAATTATCCTGCAGCTAAACCGCTGGCATGCCGGGCTGACGGCGGTCTATACGCACCTGACCCGTGAGCTGCGCCCCAACACCGCCACCCTCTACCGCCGCTACTATCCGGCGGGCAGTGATTTCCTGAACGCCAGTACAGACTATGGCTATGCCTCGCGGCACTTCACCTTCCAGGGCGAGACGGCACTCTGCAAGAACGGTGCCCTGGCCACACTCAACACCGCCAGCCTCCTGCTGGACGATGCCTGGACGCTGGTGGCACTTCACCGGTACTACAGCTATCGCTACACCTCCTTGCACGCCCACAGCCTCAGCGAGGGCGGACGTGTACAGAACGAGTCGGGTGCCTTCCTGGGTGCCGCCTGGCAAGCCTCCCGGCAACTGCGGCTGCAGGTCTTTGCCGACTATGCCTACTTCCCCTGGGCACGCTACCGCGTATCAGCAACGTCCCACGCCTGGGATTTCTTCCTGCAGGGCAGCTACCAGAAGGGTGCATGGTCGTTGGACGCCCGCTACCGGCTGCGGCTGCGCCAGCAGGATAATGCCGACAAGACGGCACTGGACGACCAGGGCACCCAGCGTTCCCGTCTCTCGGCCACCATTCAGAAGAGCGGCTGGAGCCTCCGCAGCCAGGCAGACCTCTCACGCGCAGGAGAGGCGTCGGGGTACATGCTCAGTGAGCATCTGTCGTTCACCTTCCGCCGCTGGCAGGGACAGCTCACGGCGGCATGGTTCCACACCGATGACTACAGCACACGCCTCTACCTGTACGAGCGGGGCATGCTGAATACCTACTCTAACTATTCCCTATACGGCCACGGCCTACGTCTCGCGCTCACTGGGCGCTGGGACGTAGGCCGTAGCCTGTTACTGATAGCAAAGCTTGGGACGACGCACTATACGGACCGTAAGACCATCGGCAGCGGACTGCAGCAGATTGACGGGTCGGCAAAGACTGACCTGGACGTCCAGCTGCGCTGGAAGTTCTGACCGTCGGCTATACGCTTATAAGGATTTTCCCGGACTGTCTCTTTCCTACAGTGACTGCATGTCGTTCAGACGCTTGTAGTAGCCATCCTTCTTCAGCAGTTCCTCGTGCGTGCCTCGCTCCACGATGCGTCCCTCGTGGAGCACGCATATCTCGTCGGCGTTCTTGATGGTCGACAGGCGGTGGGCGATAGCCACCGTCGTCCGTGTCTTCATCAGACGTTCCAGGGCATCCTGCACCAGCCGTTCACTCTCTGTATCAAGGGCCGACGTGGCCTCGTCAAGGATGAGGATGGGCGGGTTCTTCAGGATGGCACGGGCTATGGAGACACGCTGGCGCTGACCGCCGCTAAGGCGCCCGCCGCGCTCGCCTACCGTAGTATCGAAGCCGCACTCGGAAGCCATGATGAAGTCATAGGCATTGGCAATATGTGCTGCCTGGGCTATCTGTTCGTCAGTAGCATGCTCCACGCCGAAGGTGATGTTGTTACGGAAGGAGTCGTTGAACAGAATGGCCTCCTGATTGACGTTACCGATGAGCTGCCGCAGGTCATGGATAGCCAGTTCGCGGACGTCAATGCCGTCAATGAGCACCTGCCCCTCCTGCACGTCGTAGTAGCGCGGGATGAGGTCCACCAGGGTCGACTTGCCGCCGCCACTCTGTCCGACGAAGGCGATGGTCTTTCCCTTGGGGATGACAAGGTTGATATTGCGCAGCACCCACTGTTCGCCGTAGCGGAAAGAGACGTTACGGAACTCTATCTGGTGTTCGAAGGCAGTGATGTGCCGTGGCCGCTCGGGGTCCTTGATGGTGTTCTCGGTCAGCAGGATTTTGTCTATGCGTTCCATGGACGCCAGACCTTTCGGGATGGCGTAGCCGGCCTTGGAGAACTCCTTCAGGGGATGGATGATGGAGTAGAGGATGACGGTGAAGTAGATGAACGTCGGTCCTGACAGCGCCCCGTTGTTCAGCACCAGCGTACCTCCGAACCACAGCACGATGACAACCATCATCGTTCCCAGCATCTCCCCCACAGGGTGTGCCATCGACTGGCGTATGAACACCCACATGAGGTTCTGCCGGTAGGAGGAATTCACCTGGTCAAAGCGGTCGTTCATGCGCTCCTCGGCACAGAAGGCCTTGATGATGCGCAGTCCGCCGAGTGTCTCCTCCACCTGGCTCATGGTGTCGCTCCACAGGGCCTGCACCTTCAGGCTGCGCTGCTTGAGCTTGCGTCCTATGTATGACATGATGAGTCCCATGACGGGGACGATGGCCAGTGTGAAGAGCGTCAGCTGCCAGGAGATGAACATCAGCGTGGTGAAATAGGCCACGATGAGTACCGGGTTCTTGAACAGCATGTCCAGCGATGCCATGATGCTGGTCTCTACCTCCTTGACGTCGCTGCTCATGCGTGTGATGATGTCGCCCTTCCGCTCCTCGGTGAAGAATCCCAGGGGCAGCGACGTCACCTTACGGTACAACTGGTTGCGTATGTCGCGTACGATGCCGGTACGGATAGGCACGATGGTAGCCGACGTCAGGAAGTAGGCGCCCGTCTTCAGCATGGTCATCAGCGCCAGGAAGAGCCCTATGACGAAGAGCGTCGTGGTGGGGCCAATGGTGACAATGAGACGGCTGACGTAGTAGTTCATGTTGTTCAGCAGCACCTTGTCCATGTGCCCCCAGTCCCATGCCATCAGCTGCGTGACACTTTCTGCCTCGCCGGTCTTGAAGATAATCTGCAGTATCGGTATCAGCGCCGCAAAGGAGAAGATGTTGAGCATCGCCGACAGGATGTTGAACAGTACGGACAGGGCGAGGTACTTCTTGTAGGGAGGCACGAAACGCCTCAGGATACGGAGGAACTCTTTCATTTCACTTCTTCGCCTAAAAGGGTTGCACTTGTTGAGCCTGTTATTCTCACGCGGACGGTCTCGCCGATGTGACGGCTGCCCTTGGGGAACACCACCATCTTGTTCTGTCCGGTACGTCCGCAGAGACTTTCCCGCGAGCGCTTGCTGAAGCCTTCGACGAGAACGTCGAACTCGTGTCCCTCGTCCTTCCGGTTCTGCTGGGCAGAAATCTCCGTCTGCAGCTGGATGAGCTCGTTCAGGCGGCGTATCTTCTCCTCCTCGGGGACATTGTCGGGCAGGTGTTTTGAGGCGTACGTCCCGGGGCGTTCGGAGTACTTGAACATGAAGGCCGAGTCGTAGCCCACCTCCTGCATCAGCGAGAGCGACAGCTCGTGGTCCTCCAGCGTCTCGTCGTGGTAGCCGACGAAGATGTCGGTGGACAGTCCGCAGTCTGGGATGATGCGGCGTATGGCGTCCACCCGGTCGAGGTACCACTCACGGGTGTACTTGCGGTTCATGAGTTTCAGGATACGGTCCGAGCCACTCTGCACGGGCAGGTGGATGTGGTGGCAGATGTTCGGCTCCTCGGCAATGACGTGCAGCGTCTCGTCGCTCATGTCCTTCGGGTGGCTGGTGGTGAAGCGGATGCGCATCTGCGGAGCCTCACGGGCCACCAGGCGGAGCAGCTGCGGGAAGGTAACAGCGTCCGCCCCATAGCTGTTGACATTCTGCCCCAGCAGCGTCACCTCCTTGAAACCTCTGTCGCGCAGGTCGCGCACTTCACAGAGGATGCTCTCCACGTCCCGGCTGCGCTCCCTTCCGCGGGTATAGGGGACGATGCAGTAGTGGCAGAAGTTGTTGCATCCGCGCATGATGCTCACATAGCCGCTGATGCGCTGGCCGATGCCTATGCGGCGGGGCACCACGTCACGGTAGGTCTCCGTGGTGGACAGCTCGACGTTGATGGCCTTGTGGCCCAGCTCGGCCTGTGCCACGAGGTCGGGCAGCGACAGGTAGGCGTCGGGGCCGGCGACGAGGTCGGCATGATGGTTCTGCAGCAGGTCGTCCTTCACACGCTCGGCCATGCATCCCAGCACTCCGATGACGAGTCCGCGCTTGCGCTTCACGGCATCGAGGGCCTCCAGCCGGTGGTATATCTTCTGTTCGGCATTGTCGCGCACCGAGCAGGTGTTCAGGAATACGGCATCGGCGTCTTCCAGCCGTTCACAGGTCTCGTAGCCGGCCATCTGCATCACCGAGGCCACCACCTCGGAGTCAGCCACGTTCATCTGGCAGCCGTAGGTCTCTATCAAGAGTTTCTTCATCCTTTTCTGTTATTTGCGCGCAAAGGTACAAAATAATTAAGAATTAGGAATGATGAATTAAGAATTATTGTATACCTTTGCAGCCAAAACAAGAAAAACCGAGAAAAACGCAATGAACCACCTTCCTCCCATCACCAAGGCTTCCGTCGGCAAAGAAGTGCGTGACTACATCATGATTACTATCGCCATGCTGAGTTATGCCATCGGCTGGGGTATCTTCCTGCTTCCCAACAACATCACCACGGGCGGTATCGCCGGTGTGTCGTCCATCCTCTTCTGGGCCACGGGCATTCCCGTCCAGGTGAGCTACTTCATCATCAACGCCATCCTGCTACTCATCGCTCTGCGCATCCTGGGTCTGCGCTTCTGTGTGAAGACCATCTATGCCGTGGCCGTGCTGACGCTGTCCGTGGGTCTGGTCACCGACAACTACCACGCCCACCTGCTGAGTGACCAGCCGTTCATGGCCGCCATCATCGGTGCCGTGTTCTGCGGCTGCGGCGTCGGCCTGGGCCTGGCCAACAACGGCTCCACGGGAGGTACCGACATCATCGCGGCCCTCATCAACAAGTACCGCGACGTGTCGCTGGGACGCGTCATCCTCATCTGCGATGTGTTCATCATCTCCAGTTCCTACCTGGTGCTGAAGGACTGGGAGAAAGTCATCTACGGATATGTCGTGCTCTACGTCACCGCCTTCTGTATCGACCAAGTGGTGGAGTCGGCGCGCCGGTCGGTACAGTTCTTCATCATTTCCAGCAAATACAAGGAGATTGGTGAGCGCATCAACCACGTGGCCGGGCGCGGCTGTACCGTCATCGACGGAATGGGCTTCTACTCCGGCAGGGACGTAAAGATGCTCTTTGTGCTGGCCAAGCGCCGACAGAGCAGTCTCATCTTCCGTATCATCAACGAGATAGACCCTCATGCCTTCGTCTCGCAGAGCGCCGTCATCGGTGTCTACGGCGAAGGGTTCGACCACTTCAAAGTCCGCACAAAGAGCACACGGGAGGCTACTTCGCCGCAAACTTCTCCGACTGTTGCCGGATGAGTTCGGTGTCGTTGAAGTAGTCTATGCGCATGGCACGGCGCACCTCGTCCATGGTCTGGGCGCCCACCTCGCGGGCCTGCTCCGTACCCTTACGCAGTATATTGTATATCTCGGGAATGTCCTTCTCGAACTCGGCACGCCGTGCGCGCATGGGTTCGAGGAACTTGTTGAGCACCTCGTTCAGGAACTTCTTGCATTTCATGTCGCCCAGTCCGCCGCGCTGGTAGTGCTCCTTCAGCTCGTCCAGGTTCT
>CAMHIM010000033.1 GCA_946185225.1 uncultured Prevotellaceae bacterium | reverse complement strand
TGTACGGTTCAAATCATAAAGTGCAGTAAATCAGCACCGTATGATTACTGCGTGGAACATTGCCAATTCCTTCGGTGCAGGAATGGGCAATATGGAAGGAACCTGTGGAGGACTTGTAGGTGCAGAAGCCTACGAAGCCTTAGCTGCTGACGGTCAGCGTGTGGGTGGTGCTATTATTGTCATTAAAGCTGATTTGAAAAAGTAATGAAATAAAACATGTTGGAAAAGCCGACTTTGCGGGGCTGAAAAGCCGACTTTGCGGGGCTGAAAAGCCGACTTTGCGGGGCTGAAAAGCCGACTTTGCGGCCCTCAACACGGGACATTGTAGGCGCAGAAAACCTCTTAGAGGAAGATAGAGAGATGGCTGATTTTCAGCGACGTTGGAAAACAGAACATGGGATTTTTCAAATAAATCAATGTGAAAGGTACATCATTATGCGGAATTATTAGTATTTTTGCAGCAATAACCATCTAAAATGATCCGGACAACAGCCCCTTTTGCAAAACCGCTGTATGTAATGGCGAAACCTGTCGGTGCTTTATGTAACCTGGCATGTGACTATTGCTATTACCTTGAGAAGTCGAACCTTTACAAAGACGTCTCAAAGCACTTGATGAGCGACGAGTTGCTGGAGCGTTTCGTCCAGGAGTATATTCGGTCTCAAACCATGCCACAGGTACTGTTCACATGGCATGGAGGAGAGGCGCTGATGCGTCCACTGGACTTCTACAAGAAAGCAATGGCACTGCAAAGGAGATATGCAGGAGGCAGGACCATCGACAATTGTATTCAGACCAATGGCACCTTGCTGACGGACGAGTGGTGTCGCTTCTTCAGGGAGAACAACTGGTTGGTAGGTGTTTCTATAGACGGTCCGCAGGAGTTTCACGACAGGTATCGTCGCAACAGGGAGGGGGTTCCGTCGTTCATGACGGTGATGCACGGCATAGAGTTGCTGAACAGGCACGGAGTGGAATGGAATGCGATGGCTGTCGTCAATAACCATAATGGTGACCATCCCCTTGAGTTTTACCGTTTCTTCAAGTCTATCGGCTGCCGTTATATTCAGTTCACGCCAGTTGTCGAGAGGATATGCTCTCACCAGGACGGGCGCCACTTGGCGGCACCTATGCAGGAAGGCGAGAGGACGGCCGGCTTCTCGGTAACTCCTGAGCAATGGGGCAGCTTCCTCTGTACGCTGTTCGATGAATGGGTAGGGAACGACGTGGGGCAATACTTCATTCAGTTGTTTGACGCCACACTTGCCAACTGGGTCGGTGAGCAGCCTGGTGTTTGTTCGATGGCCAGGACATGTGGGCATGCCGCCGTCATGGAGTTCAATGGCGACATCTACTCGTGCGACCACTTCGTGTTTCCTCAATACAAGCTTGGGAATATCCGCCGGAACACACTGGTCGAGATGATGTACGGTGAGAAACAGCAGGCGTTTGGC
Source organism: uncultured Prevotellaceae bacterium (assembly GCA_946185225.1). Classification (GTDB taxonomy): domain Bacteria; phylum Bacteroidota; class Bacteroidia; order Bacteroidales; family Bacteroidaceae; genus Prevotella. Next base: position 19,413 of record CAMHIM010000033.1, on the reverse strand, counting down.
TCGATGAAACAGACGTCTCTCCCTCAGCAATGCCGGCAATGCGAATTTCTGTTTGCATGCAATGGAGAGTGTCCCAAGAATCGTTTTGTCAGGACGGCTTCCGGCGAAACGGGACTTAACTATCTCTGTAAAGGCTACTACACGTTTTTCAAGCATGCTGCTCCCTACATGGACTTCATGAAGAACGAACTGACTGCCGGACGTGCACCGGCAAATGTGATGGAGGCGATACACAAGTCACAAGGACGGTTCGCCACTTTACACCAAAATATGGGGAAAGAAACGGAAAAGACGGAATAAATTTGGAGGTTTAACCGGTTCGTTGTATCTTTGCAGAAGCGAACCTATGAAAACGTACACATAACAACGATGAGAAACCTGGAACTGAACGTAACGGTAACAACTTGCCAGCTGGAGGAACTGACAAGCGATGAGCAGCAACTGGTCAAGAAGGCTATAGAGGCTACGGAGAGGAGCTATGCTCCCTACTCTCACTTCCACGTAGGGGCTGCGGCAAGACTTGACAACGGCGTCGTTGTGTGTGGCAGCAATCAGGAGAATGTCGCCTACCCGTCAGGAACGTGTGCAGAGAGGACTACCCTGTTCTATGCGGGAGCACAGTATCCGGAGGTGCCTGTAAGGATGCTGGCCATTGCTGCCCGAGGGACCGAAGGAGAACTGACGGAAGAGCCAGTATGCCCGTGCGGCGCATGCCGACAGGTGATGCTGGAAACGGAGACAAGAGCTGGGCACGAGCTGCGAACGCTGCTGTACGGCAAGCGCTGCATCTATGTGATTGACGGTGTCAGAAACCTGCTTCCGCTGTCGTTCAAGGAGTTTTAGCCGAAGGATAACATCCGAGTCCCTTGGCCGTAGAAAGGGAGTCAAGGTGGAAGTCATACTTCAGGTTCTTCTCGTCAATCAGTACAAAATGATGCTTTCCCTGTACGCTGTCCTTAGGTGTTTCCCAAAGGCAGTCCTTAAAGCGTGTGCTGTCTGCCGTCTCGACACGGGGTGTACGCAGCAGCGTATGATGGAAGGCATAGTTGAAGTGGGCTGACGTCGTGTCACGGACGTCACTGGTCAGCACGTCGGCATTGTAGCCCGTTACGATGGACCCCATACAACACAGTCGCAAGAGTGGAACGTCGTTGTCGTCCACGTAGTTAGAAAAGTGAAGAGCAGCACCACGGCCGCCTGTGAAGGGATAGAACTGGGCCATGGTACAATGGTCGACGTCTGCCACACCGCCTATGACTGACAGGCAATGCCCCAGAGTATTGGTGAACTGACATTCCGTGAAACGGGTCTTAGAGCCGATGACCGTTACACCATTGCCTTTGGCATTATGGACGATGCAGCGCGTCATCGTCAGACGGACATTCGTGGTGTCAAGCTGTGCAGAGTCCAGGAGCAGCGCGTCGCAGGTGTTGCGTATCTCCGTGTCAACCAGGCTGTTGTCTGAAGAAGTGTCGTAGAAATGTATTCCTCTCCACTGGCCGCTGATGCGGTCGTACGGCAGGTAGTCGAACATATGGTCAAGCCGGTCGCCGCGCAGGAGACTGTTTTCTGTCGTCAGCGTTCCATGAACATCAATGCCAGCCTTGTCGTGAAAGTAGAGCGTGGTATTACGGATTGTGAGCGTAGCGCCTTCCTGAACCGTAATGCCGTTGCCGTACAGGACGACAGGACGACTGGTCTCAATAGTCGTGTCAGCAGAAACTTCCAGGTTGGTAAGCTTAACGGCATCCCATGTGTAACAGGTCAGGCAGACACCCTGCTCTACCCCACTCTCCAGGCTGAACAGCAGGTCGTCGCGTACCAGGCGTGGCTCATCAAGACTCTGCTCAGGCGTCGTCAACTCGACAAACACACGGAGGCTGTCGCCGCGGCGCACCTCCAGGTCGGTGATGACTGAGCCAAGAGAGTTGTCAAGATACAGCCCGTCGACATTGACGCGGAAGCCTGTCTGGTTCCCCTGGCGCAGCCGCACGCTGCGAAGCCGGATGCCACTGTTACTGCGGTTATGAACCCAGAAGGAATATGTGCTGGAGCCGACACCGGAAAACAGTGTGTCAAGCTTCACCGTATCGGTAGTGAAGCTCAACAGGTGGTCGGGGCTGGCACTGAAGGTGTCATCGTCGGAACAGGCAGCAAACATGGCCGACAGAAGAAGCGTCAGATATAGCAGTATGCGTCTCATTCTAATATCAGAGAACGGACATTCGCGGTTTTTATTGTATACAGATGTTCCGTGTGTTCCTAAATAAGGAGAGACCGTCACTCATTCCGTGAGTGACGGTCCCTCTTAGATGTTATTATGCCATCAGAATTCAGTCGAGTCCGAAGAGCACCTTCAGGCCTCCGTCAACGCCGGAGAAACCCATGAAGGCCAGACTCAGCAGCCCAGCAGAAAGCATGACAATAGCCATACCGCGCATTCCCTTGGGGATAGATGCCATCTCCAACTGTTCGCGCATGCCGGCAAAGACCGTCAGAGCCAGGCCGAAGCCGATAGCGGTAGAGAAGGCATAGACGATACTCTGCAGCAGGTCGTAGTCCTTCTGAATGACAAGGATGGCAACGCCCAGAACAGCACAGTTGGTGGTAATGAGCGGAAGGAAGATGCCTAGGGCCTGGTAAAGGGCGGGCGACACCTTCTTCAGAACAATCTCTACCATCTGTACCAGAGAGGCGATGACAAGAATGAAGGCGATGGTCTGTAGATATTCCAGACCGAAGGCTTCAAGGACGAACTTCTGAACCAGCCAGGTGACGATGGTTGCCAGCGTCAGCACAAAGGCTACGGCTGCCGACATTCCCAGGGAGGTGTCTATCTTCTTCGACACACCCAGGAACGGACAGATGCCGAGGAACTGCGCCAATACGATGTTGTTGACGAAGATGGCGCTAATGAAAATCAATATATATTCCATAATGATTCTTTATTACGATATGTCGATGTTACGAGTTGCTACGCAACCTATTTACGATGGCAATCAAGAAGCCAAGGGTGATGAATGCACCCGGAGGCAGCACGAAAAGCAGGATATTGTAGGTCTCGGGCACCAGCGTGAGTCCGAAGATACTACCACTTCCCAACAGCTCACGACAGATGCCGAGGAGTGTCAGGCCAAGGGTAAAGCCCAGACCTATGCCAATGCCGTCGAAGAGCGAAGCCAGCGGCGATTGCTTGGCAGCGAAGGCTTCAGCACGTCCGAGGATAATACAGTTCACCACAATCAGCGGGATAAACAATCCGAGGGCTGCATCGATATCAGGCAGATAGGCCTTGATAACCATCTGCAGGATGGTGACGAAGGCGGCAATCACGACGATGAACACGGGGATGCGCACCTTGTCGGGGGTCACCGACTTGAGGCACGAAATCACAAAGTTGGTGCAGATGAGCACAGCCATCGTGGCGAGTCCCATCGACATACCATTCATGGCAGAAGTAGTGGTGGCCAGCGTGGGACACATACCAAGCATCAGGACGAACGTGGGGTTCTCCTTGACGATGCCGTTCTTAATAATATTGACGTAATTCATGATGCGTTATTTCGTTATTACGTGATGACATTATTCCGCAGCCTGCTCTGTGGCACCTGTCTCACCATCGGCAGGTGTTGCCTTATAGGCTGTATAAGCATTGTTCACGGCGAGCAGGAAAGCACGGCTGGTGATGGTCGAAGCGGTGATAGCATCTACCTGACCACCGTCCTTTGAGACTGTCAGCGGCTCAGACGGGGTCTTACCGATGATGTCACCCTTTTCGCCCTTCTGGAACCACTTGTCTGCCTTGGCTCCAAGTCCCGGGGTCTCGGCATGCTCTAAGAGAGTATAGCCCAGAATCTTGCCTTCGGGGTCGAAACCCACGAGAATCTTCAGATCGCCGCCGAAGCCGCCTGTAGTAGACTCCACCGCAGCGCCAAGGTCGTTGCCCTGCTTGTCCTTGGCGGGATAGATGATGTAGGTCAGTTCCTTGCCCTTAGCGTCATTCTGCTTCACCTCTACAGGTGCTGCAACGTCAAGGTCGTCGACGCACATGACGGTCTTGATGCCGTCGGAGAGGGCCTTGGCCTTCTGTTCGCTGATAGGCCCTTCGGTGAGATGGTTGACATAAGCCAACACACCACCCATGATGACTGCCACTCCAGTAAGCACCAGCACCATATTCAATAATGATGATTCAAGTTTCTTCATACTGCGGTCCTCCTTAATTCTTGGCAGGCACTTCACCGAAGCGCTTGGGTTTCACATAGTTGTTGATGAGTGGCGTGAAGGCATTCATAATAAGAATAGCGAACGACATTCCCTCAGGATAAGCTCCCCAGTTACGGATGACAATGGTCAGGAAACCAATAGCAATACCATAAATGAGCTGTCCCTTTGCCGTCATAGGCGAGGTGACATAGTCGGTAGCCATGAAGATGGCTCCCAGCATCAGACCACCGCTGAGGATAACAGACAGCGGATCTGCATAGACGGGATTGACCAGGTGCATGATACCAGCAATGATGAAGACGGTTCCGATGATGCTGACGGGAATATGCCATGTAATAATCTTCTTCCACAGCATATAGGCTAATCCAATGAGAAGGGCAAGGGCACACACCTCACCGATGGTACCTGCACCGCCAGCCAGCGAGTGGTCGCCGAGCAGCAGCGAGAAGGAGTCTGGCAGCTGCTGAAGTACAGAGGCATCACCATTCTTGATAGCTGTCTTCATAATAGCAAGAGGTGTAGCACCCGTCTCTGCATCCAGGTAACTGCCCCACTGTCCGGCAACAGGCCAGGATGTCATCTGGGCGGGGAAGGCTACCAACAATGCACAACGGCCCACAAGTGCGGGGTTAAAAATGTTCTGTCCCAGACCGCCAAAACTCAGTTTGGCAACACCAATTGCAAACAGGGCGCCGATGATGATAATCCAAACAGGAAGATTAGAGGGAAGATTCATTCCCAGCAACAGACCAGTAAGAGCGGCAGAGCCGTCAAGGATGGTGTTGCGAGGGTTCTTCATAATGTATTTGTTGATGGCCCATTCGATAGCCACACAGGCCAAAACGCTTGTCAGACACACAACAACAGAGCCAAGTCCAAAGTAGTAGAACGATACCAGTAAGGCAGGCAACAAGGCGATGATGACACCGTACATGTTGCGTTCTACAGTATCGGTTCCGTGGGCGTGAGGCGACAGCGAAACAATTAGCTTACTCATATTTCTATTAACTTGATGTTTACTGTTTACATTGTTTATTTCTTTGCCGCACGGCTGCGGATGATGCCCATCACGGTAGCCTTGCCGATGCGGATATTGTCCAGCAGCGGACGGTGGGCAGGACACGTGAACTGACAGGAACCGCACTCGATGCAGGAGACGATATCCTCCTGCTCGGCTTTCTCCCAGTTCTTGAAGGCACTAAGCTTAGCCAGCAGATAAGGCTCGAGGCCCATAGGACAAGCACCTACGCACTTGGCACAGCGGATACAGGGCTGAGGTTCTTTGCGGACTGCCTCCTCACCGGAGATGATTGTCACAGAGTTGGTACCTTTGCAGATAGGAACCTCAACGCTGGTAAGAGCCTTACCCATCATGGGGCCACCTGCCAGCAGCTTGTTGTCGCCTTCCGGCATACCACCGCAAGCATCGATGAGGTCTTTCATGGGAGTACCCATGCGAACAAGGAAGTTGCCTGGTTTCAATACCTTCTTTCCTGTTACCGTCGTATAGCGTTCGAACAGCGGCTTGTTCTTCATAACTGCCTCATAGACAGCGTATGCAGTTCCGACATTTTGAACTATTGCTCCAACGTTGACAGGAATTGCAGGAGGAGCGGGAACCTGACGACGGATAACGGCATCGACCAACTGCTTCTCACCACCCTGCGGATAGCGCTGCTGTAAAGGAACAACCTCGACGCTATATTTTGAACCGTCGAATTTCTCTGCACACTTCTGTTGGAGCAGCTCGATGGCTGCAGGCTTATTGGTCTCAATGCCAATGTAACCCGTAGTAACTTTGGCTGCCATCATCAACAGTTCCATACCGACGAGAATCTCATCGGCCTTCTCCATCATCAGACGATAGTCGGCTGTGATGTATGGCTCGCACTCAACGGCGTTGATAATAACACATTCAGCCTTGGCGGTCGGCGGCGGAGTGAGTTTGATGAAGGTGGGGAAACCTGCGCCACCCATACCGGTGACACCAGCCACCTTTACCCGATTGATAATCTCCTCGGGGGTCAGTTCGGGATGAGCTTCAACAGTTTCCAACTTGTCGGAGCGGTCAATACTCTCCTCCCACTCGTCACCTTCCACATTGATGATGATGACAGGTTTACGGTAACCCGTAGCATCGACAGCAGTGTCAATCTTGAACACGGTACCACTGACACTGGAGTAAATGGGTGCTGACACAAAACCGCCGGCCTCGGCAATGAGCGTACCTACTTTTACCTTGTCACCCTTCTGGACGACAGGTTTGGCAGGAGCTCCAATATGCTGGGAGAGCGGGAATATGGCTTGTTTTGGAAGGGCGGCCACCTGGGTTGCTGCCTCATGGGTCAGCTTGTTCTCTTCAGGATGTACGCCACCTATACGGAATGTCTTTGCGTTCATGCTTTTGTCTCCTCTTTCGTTTCTGGTTCAACATTCGCCTTTGCGGGGGCCTTCGCAGGGGTCTGAGTCGTTGCCGTTGCGTCCACAGGCTTCTGGGCGGCAGCCTCCTTAGGCTTGGGTGCAGGAGCCGGGGTTGGGAAGTTGACGTCACGGATAGCCTTCGTGGGACATACGGTGACACACTTACGGCACAGACGGCACTTCTCCGGATCAATATAGGAGACATTGCCCTCTACCGTAATAGCACCAAAGGGGCACTCCTTCTCACACTTGCCACATCCGATGCAACTCACCTTACATGCTTTCATCGAGACGGCACCCTTGTCCTTATTGACACACGATACATAGACGCGACGTCCCTTTGGACCTTTCTTACGCAGCTCGATGATGTGACGCGGGCAGGCTTTCACACAAGCACCGCAGGCAGTACACTTCTCCTCGTCAACCTCAGGAAGTCCTGTCTCGGGATTCATGTGGATGGCATCAAACTGACACGCGGCGACACAGTCGCCACAGCCCAGACAGCCAAAGCCGCAGGCAGTTTCGCCGGCACCACAGGAGTTCATCGCTGCACAGGTGCGCAGACCGCTGTACTCCGCAATGCGAGGCCGATGCTCACAACTGCCATTACATCTCACTACTGCCACCTTCGGTTCTCCATTGGCAATGGCCATTCCCAAAAGGTCGGCAACTTGGCCCATGACATCAGCACCACCCACAGGGCAGTTCAGACCGTCAATACTACCGGCATCGGCACCTTTCACCAATGCGTCGGCCATACCACCGCAACCGGCAAAGCCACAGCCGCCACAATTGGCTCCAGGCAGCACTTCGTTGACTTGCGCAATGCGGGGATCTTCATAGACTGCAAACTTCTTGGAACAAACATAGAGCACCAGTGCTGCCACCAGTGCGATGCCGCCAAGAACGAGTACTGCAATTAAGAAAAAATTCATAAATAAACGGATTTGTTTTAGTTATATTATTTGATGTTCTATTGCAAAGGATACTTTCCTGCTGATGCGATGACGGAACAGCCACACGACAAAATAATAGGGAACCAGTGCCCCAAGTCCACACAAGGCGGCCAGCCCTTCGTTCGACGTTACAGCCAGTACAGCGACAAGAGTACCTACAAGTACTACCAGCGGCAGACCGAAACCGTAGAGCAAAGCCCGCATCGCCGTCTGACGAGAGGCGGAGACAATAACACGATTACCTACGCTCACTCCCTCAATAGGACCAGGGACGTCGACAACCTTGACCTTCTGTTCCGACGCATGACACGTACTTGCCACTTTACAGGCAGCACATGCAGACGACTGAACGATACGGACATGAATGCCCCTGTCGTCAATACTGTCCACAATACCTTCATGCTGTATTTTGTCTCCCATAGATAGATGTAGTCTGTTCTTTACAGATGCAAAGGTAATACTTTTTTGCGATACGGACGCATGCGTCTATGATTATTTTCAAAAAAACTTCACAAACGTTTGCGAATTCAAATCTTTTTGCTACTTTTGTCACCATGAATACGACAGAACAGACATTACAACAGATTGAACGCTCTATCCGCAAGACTGCAGAGAAATATCCGACGACTTGCGAAGCAGAAGTACTGACAGACATTCATATGAGGGTAAACCAGGAAACCGGCGAACTGGTGAGCTATGATGATGACGACAACGAACTGAACCGTTGCGTCATAGAGGAATGGATTGACAACAAGGACGACGACTTCTACGAGCAGATAGTGTCTGTCTTACGTAATAGTCTGGAAAACATGCATGAGACGGTGGACAATCTGTCCATACTGAAGCCTTATGCATTCGTGCTGGAAGACGAGGAGAAAGAGAGTGTTGCCGAACTGAGAGTTGTTGACGACGATACGGTAATTATTGACTCAGAGTTAATGGCTGGTCTGGACGAGGACCTGAACACATTCTTCGAGAATCTGATGAAAGAATAAACATGCGTTTGAGACTCTTCGTCCAAACACTTTGTTTTATAGAAAAATGCCGACAGCCGCTGGCTATCGGCATTTTTCGTACCATTCATGTAACTGTGCTCTGGTAATACGTCTGCTGCTTACGAGGCCGTCAAGTTCCTTGCGAGCTTCTTTCTTGCGTCCCATGCGAATCAGTACGTCAATCCTGGAGACAGCATATTCCAGATTGCCGGGACTGAGCAGCAGAGCTTTCGACCAGTCATAAAGTGCGATGTCCCATTGTTGACGGCTTGTCTCAAAGGCCGCACGCGCAGCATATGCAACGGCAGAGTCAGGATGAAGGTCCACCAGTCTGTTTAGTTCGTCACGTGCGTCACTCTCACGTCCCATCCGTTCCAGTACGGTAGCCAGCCCGAGGCGGGCTTCCAGATGGCGTGGGAAGCGTTGCAGAAGAGCATCGTAGTCAGCACGTGCCAATCCGTACTGCCGCAGATGCATGTTGGCATAAGCGCGGAAGTAACGTGCTGCCACGTTCTGGGGATCTATGCTAAGCACACGGGCATATTCCTCAATGGCATAGTCCCATTGTGCCAGTTCTACATTCACCGCAGCTTTGCGAAGGCGCAAGTCCACATTATGCGGGAAGCGTGCTATCTCACGGTTCAGCAGGTCCAGGGAGTCACGCCATTGCGAAGTGGTCTGCGACCATGCCGCAGACGCACTCAGCAAACAGATTGACAAAAGTAGTCTATGCATTCTTGATATAGTTGACAATCCAAGCACCTACTTCCTCGGTTCCGTACTTCTTACCATTCTCCACCTGAATTTCAGGAGTGCGTACATTAGCGTCCAACGAAGCATTCACGGCATCACGTACCAGATGTCCCTCCTGGTTTAGACCGAAGTGTTCAAGCAGCATGGCGGCAGAAAGTATCTGTGCCAGCGGATTGGCGATGTTTTGTCCCTTTGCCTGGGGCCAGGAGCCGTGGACGGGCTCGAACAGCGGTGTGTGCTCTCCCAGCGAACTGGATGGCTGCAGACCCATGGAGCCTGTGATGCAGGATGTCTCGTCGGTAAGGATGTCACCAAAGGTATTCTCCGTAACGATGACATCGAAGAAACGGGGGTCCGTCAGCACACGCATGGAAGCATTGTCGATAAACATATAGTCAGTCTGCACCTCAGGATACAGAGGTTCCATCTCCTTTGCAATCTGTCGCCACAGACGGCTTGACGCAAGTACGTTGGCCTTGTCGACAACGGTGAGATGTCTGTGGCGCGTCATAGCCATTTCAAAAGCAACTTTGAGGATGCGCTCTATCTCCGGACGGGTATAGATGTCTGTATCGTAGGCCTTGTCGTTATCCTGATATTTCTCACCGAAATACATGCCTCCTGTCAGTTCGCGTATTACGACGAAGTCGGCACCTTTCAGCAAGTCATTCTTCAAGGGAGACTTATGCAGCAGACAGTCGAAGGTTGCCACCGGCCGGATATTGGCAAACAGCCCGAGCTTCTTCCGCATCGCCAGTAGGCCTTGTTCCGGCCGCACCTTGGCAGTCGGATCGTTGTCGTACTTCAAATCACCGACAGCAGCAAAGAGTACTGCGTCAGCTCGCATGCAAGTCTCGTAGGCGGTTTCAGGGAACGGGTCGCCCACGGCGTCAATTGCTGTAGCCCCGACGAGTGCTTCCTCGTAGGAGAACTGATGACAGAACTTCTCGGCAACAGCGTCCAGAACGGCGACGCCCTGCTTCATGATTTCCGGACCGATACCGTCGCCCGGAAGAATAGCAATATTCAAATTCATAATTCGTTGTTGTATTCGTTTTCAATAATGTTCAGCATCTTGAAAGTAGCCTTGATGGCAGCTTCCGTCTGGTCTGCGTCAAGTCCGCGGGTACGTAGCAGTCTTCCGTTGTCATTCCAGGTGATAACAGTCTGCACCAAAGCGTCCGTTCTTCCTCCAGGAGGAATGGATACCTGATAGTTGGCTAGCAAAGGGAAGGTTCGTCCGAGGTGTTTGAGATAGACGTACCGGAGGGCCTTCACGAAGGCGTCATACTGACCGTCACCAGTGGCTCCGGCCTCGTACTGTCGGCCGTTAATCTCTACCTTGATATTAGCTCCAGGCTTCAAACCATAGGCAGTAGAGACAACATAGGACACCAGCTTGACCTTATCCTCCGGAGCATCGTGTTTCAGCACATCGCTGACGATGAAGGGTAGATCATCCTGAGTGACTATCTCCTTCTTGTCACCCAGTTCAGTGATGCGCTGTGTGACACGCCGGGTCTGCTCTGGCGTCAGTTCCAGTCCCAGTTCCTCCAGGTTCTTCGCGATGTTTGCCTTACCGGAATTTTTTCCCAGAGCGTATTCCCGCTTACGTCCGAATCGTTCCGGTACTAGTGCGTTGTGATAGAGGTCGCCCTTGTTGTCGCCGTCGGCATGGACACCTGCCACCTGGGTGAAGACGTTGTCGCCGATGATAGGCTGGTTGGGGGCGACAGCAATGCCGCTGTATCCTTCCACCATCCGGGAGATGTCGTTCAGTTTCTCCTCCCGGATGTTGGTCTTTGCATTAAACTGGTCTTTTAAGATTACCTGAACGCTGGACAGCGGTGCATTGCCACATCGCTCACCAAGTCCGTTGACGGTGACATGCAGCCCCTTGGCGCCGCTGAGTACGGCAGCCAGTGAGTTGGACACCGCCAAGTCATAATCATTATGGGCGTGGAAGTCGAAATGTGTATCAGGATAGCGTTTCACCATTTTCCGGAAGTACTCCACACACTGCAGGGGATTCATGATGCCCAGCGTGTCAGGCAGCATGAAGCGCCGGATGCCTACGTCGCAGAGGGCGTCCATCAGCTGATAGACATATTTCGGCGAGTCCTTCATGCCGTTAGACCAGTCTTCCAGGTAGAGGTTGACGACAACACCCTTTTCGTGGGCATAGTGTACCATCTGCCGTATGTCTTCGATGTGTTCATTGGGCGATTTCCCGAGTTGCTGTTCGCAATGCTTCAGTGAGCCTTTTGCCAGCAGGTTGACTGTTCGGCAGCCGCAGGACGCCACCCAGTCGATGCTGGCCCCTCCATCCACGAATCCCAGTACCTCTACGCGATCAAGCATATCGGTCTGTCTGGCATATCGGCATATCATGCTGACCGCCTCCTTCTCGCCCTCTGACACTCCAGCCGAAGCGACCTCAATGCGATCGACATTCAGGTCGCGCAGCAGCATGCGGGCAATCATCAGTTTCTCGTGTGGCAGGAAGGAGACGCCGCTGGTCTGTTCTCCGTCACGCAGCGTGGAATCTAGAATCTCTACGTATTTTTGTCCCATTTGATAATCCTTATTGGTTCTTTTTCTCCCACTCCTCTGTCTTCTGCTGGTTCTGCATCAGGAAGTCAATGTCGTCAAGTCCGTTGATAAGACAGTGTTTCTTGTAGCCGTTGATGTCAAAGTGCTCACTGTTGCCGGTAGCATTGTTGGTCACCGTTTGGTTGGGCAGGTCCACTTCCACCTCCGTCTTGGGGTCTTTCCGGATGCTATCAAAGAGTTCTGCGAGGAAGGACTCACTGACGACGACAGGCAGCACGAAGTTATTCAGCTCATTGTTCTTGTGGATGTCAGCAAAGAAACTGCTGATGACCACCCGAAAGCCATAGCCGGCAATGGCCCATGCCGCATGTTCTCGGGAAGAGCCGGAGCCGAAGTTCTTTCCTGCCACCAGGATGCATCCTCCGTAAGTAGGGTCATTCAGCACAAAGTTCTCATTGACAGTCCCATCAGTATTATAGCGCCAGTCGCGAAACAAATTGTCACCGAAGAAACTTTCCTCTCGGGTGGTGGCCTTCAGAAAGCGTGCGGGGATAATCTGATCGGTATCCACGTTCTCTAATGGTAGAGGTACGCAGGTCGATGTGATGATATTGAATTTCTGTTTCATATGAGGTCTCTTGGGTCGGTTATTTTTCCTGTGACAGCTGCAGCGGCAGCAACGAGCGGCGAACAGAGGATGGTACGTGCACCGGGTCCCTGACGTCCCTCGAAGTTACGATTCGACGTTGACATCGCGAGTTTCCCCGCCGGCACCTTGTCGTCGTTCATTGCCAGACAGGCCGAGCATCCGGGTTGGCGTATTTCGAAGCCTGCCTCGGCGAAGACTTTGTCCAGCCCCTCCTTGCGAATCTGCTGGTCAACAGCCCACGAGCCAGGCACGAGCCAGGCAACGACGCCGTCGGCTTTCTGGCGTCCCTTGACGATGGAGGCAAAGGCACGGAAGTCCTCGATGCGACCATTGGTGCATGCTCCAAGAAACACATAGTCGACCTTTGTTCCCTGTAACTGCTGTCCAGCCTTGAATCCCATATAGTCCAGTGCTTTCTGAAATCCCTGTTCCGGTGACTTAGCCTCTGCGGCACTCGCTGGGATGCGTTCGGTGATGCCGATACCCATACCTGGATTGGTGCCATAAGTGATACGGGGTTCTATGTCCTTTGCATCAAAGGTCAGTTCCTTGTCGAAGATGGAATCATCACCACTGCGCAGCGTCTTCCAGTAGGCAACAGCCCTCTCCCACTCCTCGCCCTTAGGGGCGAAGTCACGTCCCTTGAGATACGCAAAGGTGGTCTCATCGGGAGCAATGAAACCGCCACGGGCACCCATCTCGATGGAGAGGTTGCACAGCGTCAGACGTCCTTCCATAGACATTGTCTTCACAACGTCTCCTGCATACTCGACGAAGTAACCAGTTGCGCCGCTGGTGGTGAGCTGCGACATGAGGTAGAGTGCCACATCCTTTGCCGTGACGCCCTTGTCCAGCTGTCCATTGATACTGATGCGCATGGACTTAGGCTTCTGCTGCAGAATGCATTGCGAAGCCATCACCATCTCCACCTCAGAGGTTCCGATGCCGAAGGCGACAGCGCCCATGGCACCATGCGTAGAGGTGTGGGAGTCGCCGCAGACGATGGTCATTCCCGGCAGTGAAAGGCCTTTCTCGGGGCCGACGACATGAATGATGCCGTTGTCGGGCGACATCATGCCGAAGTACGTCAGCCCGAACTCGCGGGCGTTATGTTCTAGCGTGTCCACCTGTTTCCTTGAGACGGGGTCCTCGATGGGTTTGTCCTGATCGTGGGTGGGTGTATTATGGTCTGGCATGCAGTAGATGCGGTCGGGACGGAAGCATTTCAGTCCTCTTGCCCGCATGCCGTCGAACGCCTGAGGCGAGGTGACTTCGTGGCAGTACAGACGGTCGATGTATAACTGTGTGGGGCCGTCCTTCACCTTCTGGACGACGTGTCTGTCCCATATTTTATCAAACAGCGTGTTCATAGCTCAGTTTTTCTTAAACTTGTTGATGCAGTCAATATATGCTTCGACGGATGCCGTTACGATGTCGGTGTTGGCACCGAAGCCGTAGTAGAGTTGTCCGTCGTACTCTACCTGCATGTGTACCTTGCCCACATCGTCGGAGCCCTTGGATATAGCCTGGATAGTAAACTCCTTGAGTGTCATCTGCTTCATGATGATTTTCTTCAGGGCCTTGATAGCGGCGTCCACAGGTCCGTTGCCAGAGGCGGCAGCCTCGAACTTCTGTCCAGAGATATCAAGCCCGATGGAGGCAACGCTCTTGACACCCTTGCCTGTTGTCACCTGCAGGAAGTCCAGCCTGACGGCATGTGCCTCAGCGGTATCAGCACCGGCAAGCATCAGTACGTCAGCGTCGCCGACCTCCTTCTTCTGATCGGCCAGTTGCAGGAATTTCTCATAAATTTTGTCCAACTTCTGCTCGTCCAAATCGACACCGTTTGCATGCAGACGGTACTTCAGTGCAGCACGTCCAGAGCGTGCCGTCAGCACAATGCTGTTATCATCGATGCCAACGTCCTTGGGATCCATGATTTCGTAGGTCTGCACATTCTTGAGGACGCCGTCCTGATGGATGCCCGAGGAGTGCGCAAAGGCATTGCGTCCGACGACAGCCTTGTTGGGCTGCACTGGCATGTTCATTAGTGAGCTAACCATGCGGCTGGTGGGATATATCTTTGTTGTGTTGATATTGGTGTCGATACCCAGTGATTTGTGGCATCTCAGAATCATGGCAATTTCCTCCAACGAAGCGTTTCCGGCCCGTTCGCCGATGCCGTTGACGGTCACCTCCACCTGCCGTGCTCCCGCCATAACACCACTGAAGGTGTTGGCCGTTGCCATTCCCAGGTCGTTGTGGCAGTGAGTAGAGATGATGGCCTTGTCGATTCCGTCAACATGTTCCTTGAGGTACTTGATTTTCTCGTAGTACTCCTGGGGCAGACAGTATCCGGTAGTGTCGGGGATATTCACGACGGTGGCGCCCGCCTTGATAACAGCCTCGACAACCTGTGCCAGGTATTCGTTTTCTGTGCGTCCAGCATCCTCGCAGTAGAACTCCACGTCCTCCACGTACTTCTTAGCATACTTCACGGCTGCGACACCTCGTTCAATGATTTCCTCGCGGGTAGAGTTGAACTTATACTTGATGTGTGCGTCCGAAGTTCCTATGCCGGTGTGTATGCGCTTGCGCTTGGCATACTTCAGTGCCTCGGCAGCCACGTCGATGTCTTTCTGTACGGCACGTGTAAGGGCGCAGATGGTGGGCCACGTAACGGCTTTGGAAATCTCTATCACGGAATTGAAATCGCCTGGGCTTGACACGGGGAAACCCGCCTCAATGACATCAACGCCGAGCAGCTCCAGCGCCTTGGCCACCTGAATTTTCTCTACGGTATTCAACTGGCATCCGGGCACCTGTTCGCCGTCGCGGAGCGTTGTGTCGAAAACATACAATCTGTCACTCATGTTGCTATTCTGTTATCATTATAGTTATGTTCAACAAAAAAGCCTTTCACACCCGGAAGTGAGAAAGGCTCTGTATGGTTATGTGCTCAGACCTACATACACGCTTTATCACTTCCGGCTGCGCCCTGCAGTCGAATAATAATGGCGTTCAGTAGGCTAAGACTATTCATCATTCGTTTTTTTCGTTTTCGGCTGCAAAATTACGCCATTTCCTCCGACCATGCAAATAATTTGCAGTTAATTTCATTAAAAAAATTGCAATTTATTCATTTTACGACCTTTTTTCCTTTGAAAAGATATAAATGTCCCTTTTTAGGGTTCATTACGTGTCGTCCCTGCAGGTCGTACCAGCTGTCAGTACCACCAGCGTCCGTCCGGATGTCGCGGATGGCAGTTGCGGTTGGATTGATTTCAATGATACGGCATCCTGTTCTCTGGCTCTTGTCACGCATTAGGCAAACGGTTCGCTGCTGTTCAGTGAGCAGGTAGCCCTCGACAATGACCTCGTCGCCCACCTTGAGATAGTCCACACTGGTGATGGTAGTAGGTGCATAGGCACGGTAAACCTTGAGCAGGTCGCTTGTCGCGCCTCTGGTCTCTGCGAGGTGGAAGGAGCAGTTCCCGTATTTTGTAGAGACTTCCTCAATGCTGACGACGTATCCGCGTACACAGGAGAATCTGTTGTTGTTGCCCGCGTAGTCGTAGTACTCTTGACAGAGTGTCCTTGCCTCGGAGACGCTGTAGGGGTTGTACTGCGTTCCCCTGCCCCGCTCCTTGGAGCCGTTGTGTAGTACGACGTAGGCGTCGGAGATGGTTACCGTCATGCCATCCTCGCAGTAGACGCTGCAACAGACGAGCATGTCGTCACCCTCCTTGATTTCAGGGTCTCCTTCTATCCACGATGTACCGTCAATGTAGCGACAGACATTAAGTACGAGGACATCCTGCGTGTCGTCACTACAGAGGTTGTATCTGTACCAGGTACTGTAGTCAGAGACCTTACCGCGGACATAGATATTCTGTGAAGTTTTGCTATTTAGGCCATTGTAGGAGTTGCGTGCCAGATTGAGTACGGCAGCAATGTTGTAGGGGTCTTCCAGCGTGCCGCTTCCTGTCGCCCCGGGGACTTGATCGACAGGTTTCAGCTTGAAGCTGACGCGCCCCTCCTTAGTCGTTGCAATATAATAATTAGTACGCCCGTACCTTGTATATAAGGGAGTGTATGTCTGGTCATCGTCGTTTCTTACGCATGGTACGACGTAATAGGTCGTGCCGTCTCTGAAGGTCTCCGAGTCAAGGGTGAAGGAGAAGGTAGGGTCAGTTTTCCAGTAGACGTAGAAATAATAGCTGCGTGATACGGAAGCCGCGAGTTCACGGACGAAGTTCCAGTCTGTGTCGTATAGTGCCACACAGGCTGTGGCATTGATGCTTGCCTGGTTCTCCTTGTAGTAATTGGTCTTGGTACTGTTACACGTTATTCTGTAGATGCCTATCTGGTAGCAGGTCTCGCCAACGGCGACATTCTGGTAGGTCATGTAGAAACCATCCGTCAGGAACACATCCCCGGGTTTCCCGGTTTTCTCTGGACAGATGCCGGTAATCATATACTGTTGGTCGTTGAAGGTCTCCTGGTCGCCAGTATCCATTCCATCCAGCTGAAAGTACCCGTTGCATAACCCGTACCACCCCCAGTTGACGTGGTATCCGTCTTCGTTGCATCCGTCGATGATGAACTCATGTCCTCCTTGCGGTCCCTGTCCTGAATAGATGACAGGGCGCTGCGCCTGTAGCTCCTCCTGGATGATGGTATTCCACTCGGCTGACGTGAGCTTGTCGCGCTTCAGGACCAGCATGTTGGGGTTGTATCTGAAATAGTTAATGAGTGCATAGGGGATATTACCCTCTATGGCATTCGAGCCGCCGATGCCGTAGTTCATCTCCACAGCGACACCACAGGCATACATCAGCTGTGCGACGGCGTTTATCTGCGTCTGATTACTACTGTTCCACTCTAATTCCACCTCGGGCATGTTGTTCCAGTCGAACTGTATGGAGGAGAAGTCGAGTGCCAGCGGAGCTGCAAAGCCGTTCGGGGTGTAGGAGTGTTCGCCCAGCCCCTGCGCGGGATAGCGATAGTAGTTCATGACCTGAGCCATCACCGTAGCTACACATCCCGTTTTGCACTTGTTTCCGCTGCCGTAGGGATCGTCAGGACACAGCAGGTTGTAGGGCAGTTCCGTCTGTCCTTGTCCCCATGTGGTCTTGAGCAGAGGGGACACCTCCGTATAAGTCACTTTCTGGCGGGCAGCAGTCATCGTGACGTTGTCAGCCAGCCATGCATAAGTATTGTCGTAGCTCTTCAGAAGGTCCTGCAGACCGTCGGGAGCCTGTTCTGCCACGAAGGTTCCGCAATCAGAATAGCCAAGTATAGTATGCATGCGTTCGTCAGCAGAAACGATGATGAAGCGGTTACCAACGGTATCGTTGATGATGTAGTACCCCTGTGGCACCCCCATCCCTGCAGTCTGAGTGCCGCGTGCCGCAGCTGGCTGGGAAGACACAGCATCGAGACGGGATGTCGGGACTTTCAGGAACCGGCTGGCCAGTTCAAGAGCATCCTCGGCAGAACGCTGCTGGGCATACAGGGTTGTGACGAAGAACAGAAACAGAAGAAACAAAAGGGCTTTTCTACTCATACATACACATTTCTTTAGCGACTATTTTTTACTATCGGCTTCAAAGATACGAAATGTAATTGGAATAACCAAGTCTTGGTGGAATTAAAATATTTTCGTACCTTTGCCGATGTATTCAGAAACACTAATAGTTAGCTCGTCAGCATGCCAAGAACCAGCATCTTCCAACGTCCCTTGTGGGCAGCAATGATGGCCTTTACCGCAGCTTTCCTGTGGGGATGGGCCTACCCGCTTATCAAGCTGGGATTTGGTGAGTTTGGAATTACGGCAGACATGACTGGCAGCAAGATGCTGTTTGCCGGCATCCGCTTCTTTATCTCAGGCATTATCATCCTTATCGTCGCCCGCCTTTCCGGCCGTTCGTTCTGCCTTAAGGAGGCTGCGAAGGACCGTTTAGTGGAGAGCAGCCTGTTCCTGCTGGCCTTCACGCTGCTGAACACCACGCTGCACTACGCATGCTTCTACATCGGGCTGTCACACAGTCAGGGAAGTCGCGCGGCCATTCTGAACTCACTGAGTGTGTTCCTGGTGGTCATCCTCGCCTGTATGTTCTTCAAGAGCGACAAGCTGACCCTCCGCAAGGTAGCGGGCAGTGTCATCGGTTTTGCGGGCATCCTCTCGCTCAATCTGGGCGGTGAGGGAAGCGGTGCGTTCACTCTGATGGGCGACGGCATGATTATCCTTAATGCGCTATGCGGTGCTTTCGCCGGACTGATGACCCGCGGTGTGGGCAAGCGTGTTGACGTGTTTGTTGGCACGGGCTACAGTCTCGGCATCGGCGGTGCCCTGCTGGTAATACCGGGTCTGCTGATGGGTGGCACGTTGCCTCATGTCACCTTCGTAGGCCTACTCTATCTGCTGATGCTTATAGGCATCTCCACCATCGGCTTTACGCTCTACAACAAATTGCTGACATGCAACCCCGTAGGCAAGATAGCCATCTGGAACTCACTGATTCCCGTTGTCGGAGCCGTCACCTCGTGCCTGTGCCTCCACGAGACGTTCGAATGGAAGTATGCCCTTGCTGCCACCCTGACGACAGCGGGCATCTACATCATCAACAAGGGAAAGAAATAGTACAGGACGAGGCTGGCGAAGTCTTTTATTGAAATTCAAGCCATTATACAAATAATTCTCCTATCGCTGCTGATAGGGAGACCTTGCACCTGTCGCAAATGTCAGTAATAGTTGCGCCACTGGAGGACAATCCGTAGAAGTTGTCCTCGCTTATCAGGACGTACTCCCATTCGCGGTTCATCCGCTCCTCGGGCTTCAATTCGTTGATCTTCC
>CAMHIM010000032.1 GCA_946185225.1 uncultured Prevotellaceae bacterium | reverse complement strand
ACGACCCCGAGATTACAAATCACGTGCTCTGGCCAACTGAGCTAAAGAGGCTTTATGTGCAGCCGCTTCCTTTTCAGTTATACGACCTGTCGGAAAACGGCTGCAAAGTTAGGCATTATTTTTGAACTACCAAAACTTTTCTGGCTTTTTTTTAGTAATTCCTCAATTTTTCTTTGTATTTCTGTAGCTGTACCCGCATGGAATCAACGCCGAGGTCGACTCCCTCTTCAAACGTGTCGCTCACCTTCTCTACATGAAGCGTAGTTCCGGGGACGGACACCATGATGCTCACTTCCTTATTCTGAGCAGTAGCGGGCTTGACTACCTTCAATTGCACCTCTACTTTCTGTATATCCTCAAATGATTTTTCTAACTTGGCGACCTTCTTCTCGATGAACGCCTGTAACTTTTCGGTAGCGTCGAAGTGAATCGACTGAATCTTAATTTCCATAGTTACCTCCTGTTATTTAAGTTAAATATAAAGGTTACGCCCTTGGGTGGGCATCTTGATAAACTCGCTTCAGTTGTTCGAAGGTGACGTGGGTGTAAATCTCCGTCGTATTGAGGCTTTCATGCCCCAGGAGCTTCTGGATGCTCTCCAGTCCGGCACCGTTGTTCAGCATCGCCGTTGCGAAGCTGTGCCTCAGGACGTGCGGTGAGCGCTTGGCCATCGAAGTGACTTTCGAGAGGTTTTCCCTGACGATTCTGTACACTTTGCTGTCCGTCACTCTCCTGCCCTTTTCGTCCTGAAAGAATGCGCCCCCGCTTGTGCAGCACTCCTGTTCGTCGCGCAGGCTCTTGTACCTGCGGAGCTCCGTCTCGAGCTCTTCCCCGAAGGGCACGACGCGCTGCTTGTTGCGTTTTCCGGTCACCTTAAGCTGGCGAGCCGGGAGGTCCACGTCCTTATCATCCAGTCCGACCAGTTCTGCCCGTCGCAGCCCTGCCTCGTAGAACAATAATATAATGGTACGCGCGAGGACATCCTTGTACGATGTCATATCCCACTCCGGCCCGTCCAGGAGCTTGTCCATATCGCCTTCTTTCACGAAGTACGGCAGCGCCTTGTCCTTCTTGGGACCCGACACTGCGTGAGCCGGATCGTGTTCCACCAGTCCCCGCATCAGTGCGAAGCGATAGAAGGAGTGCAGTGCACTGAGCTTCTTGTTGATGGTCCACGCGTTACAGCCATCTTCCATCAGACTTTCCATCCAGTCGCGGATGAGGTCTGAGTCAGCTGTTTGCCATGTGATGCCTTCTTCCTTGCCTTCATAGTACGTCTTGAACGACCGCAGTGCCTCTTCGTAGGTCACTATCGTCTGTTCCGACGCACGTCGCTCGTAGCGGAGGTAGTTCAGGAAGTCATCAATCATTTTCGGCAACGAATTTACGGAAATAAATTGAAACTACCAAATTTTCCGCCTACTTTTTTACTCTTCGGTAGCGCGGAGCTGCTGCACATAGACGGCGTGTTCCATCTTCAGGCGCTTCAGCACAGAGGGCTTGTCGAATTGCTGGCGGCGACGGAGCTCTTTCACGACACCGGTCTTTTCGAACTTTCTCTTGAACTTCTTGAGGGCCTTTTCAATGTTTTCGCCTTCTTTTACTGGTACAATAATCATTTTTTGTTTGTATTTATGATGTTAAACTTATGCCCTTCTGGGCAGAGCCCATGAAAAGCGGGTGCAAAGTTACTGCTTTTTCGGGGAACGGCCAAGTTTTTTGCTGCTTTTTTGCCTTTTCCCGCCATTTTTGGCATCGGTCGGGGAAGGGCGCCGGACTTTCAACCCGAAAGGTGCCGACTTTCATGACTTCAAAAGCCGACTTTCATGACCTCAAAAGCCGACTTTCATGACCTCAAAAGCCGACTTTCATGACTTCAAAAGCCGACTTTCAAAACACAAGTCGGGAATGCGCCGCACTTAGCTCAGGCGCCGCAGGGTTCCGTCACGCCGGCCAGCCAGCGGCGCTCTTCCTCGTCCAGCAGCGGTGCCAGACGCTCGTACACCAGGCGGTGGTAGTCGTCGAGCCAGCGGACTTCCTCGTCCGTCATCATCTCCCACACGACAGGGGCCGTGTCAATGGGACAGAGCGTCAGTGGCTCGAACTGCAGGAACCGCCCGAAGGGTGTCTCCTTATACGGCCGCACGAGCAGGGTGTTCTCTATCCTCACACCGAACCGTCCCTCCAGGTAAAGGCCGGGCTCATCGGTGACGGTCATGCCGTCGCGGAGCGGTGCCGGCCGGTACTCCATGCGTATCTGGTGCGGCCCCTCGTGCACGTTCAGGTAGCAGCCCACGCCGTGCCCCGTGCCGTGCAGGAAGTTCATGCCCTCGCGCCACATGTCCATGCGCGCTACGGCGTCCAGCTGCGTGCCACATGCCCCGTCAGGGAATTTCAGGTTCTGCAGCTTCAGATGCCCCTTCAGCACCAGCGTGTACGCCCGCCGCTGCTCTTCCGTCAGCGGCCCCAGGGCAACGGTACGGGTAATGTCCGTCGTCCCGTCCATATACTGCGCACCGCTGTCCAGCAGCAGCAGCCCCTCGGCGCGCAGCGGCGCGTCGCTGTCAGGCGTCGCCTCGTAGTGGACGACAGCACCATGCTCCTGATAGCCGGCAATGGTATCGAACGAAAGCCCGCGATACAACGGCTGTGCAGCACGCAGCGACTCCAGCCGTGCCGACACCGACATCTCCGTCTCACCGGCAATGTCCGCCTCCGTCGCAAGCCACTTCAGGAACTTCACCATAGCCACCCCGTCACGCAGCATCGCGCGCCGGAAACCCTCCACCTCGGCAGCATTCTTCACGGCCTTCATCGCAGGGACGGGCGACGGCAGCAGCACCTTCTCCCTCGTCACGGCCTTGCAGAGCGTGTGGCACACCTCGTCCGGGTCCAGCAGGATGTTGTACTCGGCATAGTCGCGGACACCTTTCAGTACATTTCCGTAGTCGTCCACTGCCACCCCCTCGCCCTTGAGATAAGCCCTGACTTCGTCCGGCACCTTCACCTTATTAATATATAGAATCGCCTTGTCCGTGGAAATGAGCAGATAGCTGACAGCCACCGGGTTACAGTGGACATCCGTGCCGCGCAAGTTCAGCGTCCACGCAATATCGTCAAGGGCAGCCATCAGCATACCGTCAGCATGCCTGTCACGGAGCGCCCTCCTGATGCGCCCCAGCTTCTCACGGGCAGTCTCTCCGGCATAGTCCACGGGATACACCTCCACCGGGTTCTCCGGCACCGGCGGCCGGTCCTTCCACACCAGTGCCAGCGGGTCCAGGTTCGTGCGCAGGGTGATGCCGCCGGCCTTACGGAGGTCAGCAGCCAACGCACTGACCGTGCCGGCGGAGCTGCACCACCCGTCAATGCCAGCCTCCGTAAACGGAGCCTCGGGCAGGGAGAGCTGCGAGCCTATCCACTCCGCAATGGCGGGCGTCCCCTCCATCTTCAGCTTCATCAGCTGGAACTCCGTTCCCCGCAGCTGCTCCTCGGCAGCCAGAAAGTAGCGGCTGTCCGTCCACAGAGCCGCCGCAGTCAGCGTCACCACAGCCGTCCCGGCAGAACCGCCGAAACCGCTCACCCACTCCCGGCCCTTCCAGTGGTCGGCCGTATACTCACTCTGATGCGGATCAGTACTGGGGAACACAAACGCCCCAAGCCGTTCGCGACGCATCACCTCGCGCAACGCCTCCAGTTTCTCTTTTACAGTCATCACCTCGCAAAGATAAGCATAATTTGCAACACCGACTTTGCAAACGTGCATGTTTTCAGAATAAATAACACTTTTTCTTCCTACTGCGCTGTGATAGTTGACAAAAACTTTGTATCTTTGCACCAAAGAATCAAAAAAAACAAGAAAACTTATACACGAAGCATTATGGCAACATTAACAAACGACAAGCTAGTCATCGTCGGCGCAGCAGGCGCCATCGGTTCCAACATGGTTCAGACCGCCCTCATGATGGGTCTGACGAGTGAGATTTGTCTCTACGACATCCCCTTTGCTGCCAACGCCGTAGAGGGCGTAGCCGAAGAAATGCGCCAGAGCGGCTTTGACGACGTGAACATCGTCGCCACCACTGACGTAAAGGAAGCCTTCACGGGCGCAAAGTACATCATTTCCAGCGGCGGCGCACCCCGTAAGGCCGGCATGACCCGTGAGGACCTGCTCGCCGGCAACTGTAAGATTGCCGAGGAACTGGGACAGAACATCAAGAAGTACTGCCCTGACGTAAAACACGTTGTCATCATCTTCAACCCCGCCGACCTCACCGGTCTGGTCACCCTGCTCTATTCCGGCCTGAAGCCCGGTCAGGTGACAACCCTCGCCGGCCTCGACACCACCCGTCTTCAGAGCGCACTGGCCAAGAAGTTCGGCGTCATGCAGAACCAGATTACAGGCTGCGCCACGTACGGCGGACACGGTGAGCAGATGGCCGTCTTCGGCAGCCACGTGGAGGTTGCCGGCCGCAAGCTGACCGACATCATCGGCACTGCCGAGTTCCCCGCCGAGGAGTGGGAACAGATGAAGACCGACGTCACCAAGGGTGGTGCCAAGATTATCGAGCTCCGCGGACGCAGCTCGTTCCAGAGCCCTGCCTACCTCTCGGTTGAGATGATTCGCGCTGCTATGGGTGGCGAACCTTTCCGCTTCCCCGTAGGCACCTACGTGAAGACCGACAAGTACGACCACATCATGATGGCCATGAAGACCACCATGACTGCCGAAGGCGCCAAGTTCGAAGTTCCCCAGGGAACGGCCGAGGAGAACGCCAAGCTCGACCAGAGCTACGAGCACCTGTGCAAGATGCGTGACGAGCTGGTAACGCTGAACATCGTTCCTCCCGTGGCAGAGTGGAGCAAGATCAATCCGAACCTGTAAAAGACAAGAGTTAAGAGTTAGGAGTTATCTATGGCTCTGATTAAATCATACCGCGGTCTCGCTCCCAAATGGGGGCGAGACTGCTATTTCAGCGAGAATGCAACCATTGTGGGCGACGTCACCATGGGCGACGAGTGCTCCGTATGGTTCGGTGCCGTAGTGCGTGGCGACGTAGCCCCCATCACCATCGGCAACTGCACCAACGTCCAGGACGGTTCCTGCGTACACGTAACACACGAGACAGGTCCCACACACATCGGGAACTACGTCACCATCGGGCACAACGTCACCGTGCATGCCTGCACCATCCACGACAACGCACTCATCGGCATGGGAGCCACCCTGCTTGACGGCTGTGAGATAGGCAAAGGCAGCATCGTGGCTGCCGGAGCACTGGTACTGCAGAACACCAAGATTCCCGACGGCGAGATATGGGGCGGCGTACCGGCCAAGTACCTCAAGCCCGTCCGTCCGGGGCAGACCGACAACGCCATGCACTACGTGGAGTATGCGCGCCACTACATGCAGGAGAACCCCGACTGCCGCTTCTCCGGCAACAGTGACGACAGACAGTAACCATTGTTTTTTCACGCAAAGCAGCAAGGATTTGGAATATCTTTCGTACCTTTGCAGCACAAACAGCAAAAAAAAAGACACCGCACATGACTTCCCCCGGTACACAGACAAGCCCCCTGTGGTGGGTCGTTGCCGTCCTGCTCTGCCTGTCGGCATTCTTCGTCCATAACGACGCGACGCAGCCCGACATCATGGAGCAGCGCAACATCATCACCGCCCGCGAGATGGTCTACGAAGGCCACTGGATGGTTCCCACGATGAACGGGGAACTGCGGCTGGAGAAGCCGCCACTCCCCACCTGGGCCGCCGGAGTCATTGAGAAGTACTGCCCCTACAGTCTCGGCGCGCAACGGGCTGCCGCCGGTCTCATGGCCTGCCTGTGGGCATGGTGGTTCTACCTGCTGGTCCTCTACGTTTCACGCCGCCGCGAGACAGCTGTCATCACGGCGGTGGTCTTCGTCACCTGCTACGCTGTCATCTTCGCAGGGCGCTCCGCCATGTGGGACATCTGGTGTCACTCATTCATGACCGGCGCCTGCTACCACCTGCTGCGCGGACTGACCGGCCACCGGCGGCAACGCACCTCACTGCTGTGGGCAGGCATACTGATGGGACTGTCGTTCATGAGCAAAGGCCCCATCGCCTTCTATACCACCCTGCTGCCTTTCCTCATCGCCATGGCACTCACCATGAAGCCACATGTAAAAGGCCGTAAGGGTTTCCTGCTGCTGATGATTGCCATCGCCGTCATCGTCAGCTGCTGGTGGTACGTCTACATCCTGTTGCGCCATCCAGAGGCCATGGAGGCCGTCGCTTCCAAGGAAACGGGAGCATGGGCTACCCGCCACACAAGACCCTTCTGGCACTACTGGAAGTTCTTCACCGAGACCGGCATATGGGCATTCCTGACACTGGCCGCCCTGGCCATCCCCTACTGGCGCCGGCGCATCACCGACCGCCAGACTTACCTGTTCGGCATCACCTGGATGCTGGCCGCCCTGATTATCCTGTCGCTGCCACCAGAAAAGAAGACACGCTACCTGCTTCCGATGATGCCCGCATGCGCCATGGCCGTAGGAGCACTGCTGGCACACTTCGCCACCGGAGCACTCCACAAGGAGAAGGGGAGCCAACGCATCTTCCTTTTCAACGGCTACCTGACAAGCCTTCTCGTCCTGGCCATGCCCGCTGCACTATGGTGGCTCTACGACCAGCACTACATCGGACTGGCGGGAATGATTACTGCCGACGTATTGTTGCTGGTGCTCGCCTTCTGGATAGCACAGGCCACCTATCATCTGCACGTCCCCCACTTCCTGGCAGGCATCGCCGTACTCTTCGCAGTCATCGAGTGGACCGTCCTTCCTGCCGTGGGGCGATACTTTGACCAGCCCTACCGCCCCGGCCTTGAGGCCACCCGGCAGGACAGCCGTCTGCAGCACATCAGCTTCTATCAAGACAAGAACGCCGACAAGCTGCGGATTCAGCTGGTGTACTATGCCGGAAAGAAAATCCTGCCCCTCAACCTGCAGGACTCGGCTGCCGTGATGCAGTCGCTACCCTGTGCCGTCGTCAGCCTCAAGCCCGTACTGAAGCTTCCTGAGACGGTACTACAGCAAGCTGACACAACCCTGATAGGCCGCTACGACGACAACTCACACCGCAAGACGACCCGCCGCTACAGCGACACCTTCATCACCTACGTCACACTCATAACCCCTAAGCATCATGAATAAGACAAGTGCCTACGACTTCACCATCATCGTACCAGTATACAACGAGGAGGACAACATGTCCCGCGTCGAGCAGGAACTCAAGACGTTCCTGCCTACAGCACGCTACAAGACATGCGTGCTGCTGGTCAACGACGGCTCCAAGGACAGAAGCCTTGAGATGATACAGGACATTTGCCGGCGCAACGACCACTTCTTCTACATCAGCTCCAGCGAGAACCACGGCCTGAGCACAGCAATGAAGGCCGGCATCGATACGGCAGAAAGCCGCTTCATAGGCTACATTGACAGCGACCTGCAGACCACTCCAGAGGACTTCAACCTGCTGCTGGAGCACGCCGAGGAATACCAGCTGGTGGCCGGCATCCGCGCCAACCGCAAGGACACGTGGTTCAAGCGGCTGCAGTCGAAGATAGCCAACGGATTCCGCCGTTCCATGACTGGCGACACCGCCACCGACACAGGCTGTCCGCTCAAGGTGATGCAGACCAGTGTAGCCAGGCGCCTACCCTTCTTCAATGGCATGCATCGCTTCCTGGCCGCCCTGATGCTGTTGGAGAACGGACGCTACAAGGAAATTCCCGTTCGGCACTTCCCCAGAGTGGGAGGCGTGTCAAAGTACAACCTCTGGAACCGGCTGATAGGACCACTGGGCGACTGCTTCGCCTACCGCTGGATGAAGCAGCGCTATATACGCTACCAGATAGACCAACAGAGCCTGTAAGCCATGCAAGTATCACCCCTGCTGGTCTATATCATCGGCTTCATCGCCCAGGCCTTCTTCTCCGCCCGAACCCTGGTACAGTGGATCCTCTCGGAGAAGGCCCACAAGGTATTGTCGCCCAGCATCTTCTGGGTACTCAGTCTGTTGGGAAGCATCCTGTTGTTCACCTACGGCTGGATGCGCCACGACTTCTCCATCATCCTCGGGCAAGTCATCTCCTACTACATCTACATCTGGAACCTCGACATCAAGGGCATCTGGCACCGCATCCCCCTACCCCTGCGGTGGGCTGTCATGTCGCTGCCCGTGGCTGCCGTCACCTTTATGCTGAGCGATGCAGCACGCTTTGCCAACGACTTTCTTCACAACGACTACGTCCCGCTGCCACTGCTCATCTTCGGTTCTGCCGGACAGGTCATCTTCACCCTGCGCTTCGTCTACCAGTGGTACTATTCCTACCGGCTCAAGCAGTCAGTCCTGCCTATCGGGTTCTGGACCATCAGCCTTATCGGCTCGGGCATCATCATTGCCTATGGTGTATTCCGCCTGGACCCCGTACTGATACTGGGACAGTCAGTAGGTTTCGTGGCCTACATCCGAAACATTGTACTCTACAGGAAGGAGAAGAACTGCACCCCCCGACAGCAAGACACTGACAAAACACTATAACCTCCCCATGAACAACGAAGACGAGAAATACATGCGGCGCTGTCTGCAACTGGCACGGAACGGCCGGCAGAACGCCAAGCCCAACCCTATGGTGGGAGCCGTCATCGTAGCCCCTGCAGAAGATGGCAAGGCCGCCCGCATCATTGGCGAGGGCTACCACGTGCGCTGCGGCGAAGGGCACGCCGAAGTGAACGCCTTTGCCTCCGTACGGCCCGAGGACGAGCACCTGCTGCAGAAGTCCACCATGTACGTATCCCTGGAGCCCTGCTCCCACTACGGGAAGACGCCCCCATGCGCCGACCTCATCATCAAGAAAGGCGTCCCCCGCCTCGTCGTCGGCTGCATTGACGAGTTTGCCGAGGTACAAGGACGTGGCATCCGCAAACTCCGTGAAGCGGGCGTTGACGTTATGGTAGGAGTACTGGAGGAGGAGTGCAAGGCTCTGAACCGCCGATTCTTCACCTTCCACCGTGAACGACGCCCATACATGATACTGAAGTGGGCACAGACAAGCAACGGCTTTATAGACGACCAGTTCCAGCCCACACGCATCTCCAGCCCGTTCACGACGATGCTGGCACACAAGCTGAGGGCCGGGGAAGACGCTATTCTCGTAGGACGCATCACAGACGAACGCGACCACCCGCAGCTGACCGTACGAGAGTGGTACGGCCCAAACCCCAGGCGGCTGGTCATTGACAGACAGCACTCACTGAATCTGGAAAGCCTCTATGCCCACGGCATACAGTCGCTCATCGTAGAAGGAGGCGCCAAGACACTTCAGTCATTTCTGGACCAGGGACTATGGGACGAGATACGGGTAGAGACAAACCTCAGTCTCACGGTCACAGGCGGCACACGTATACCGCAACTGCCTTCCAATGCTACAGTTATCCGGCAAGAACACTACGGAGACCAGCTCATCGTCACATACATCAAGAACACCTGCTCGTAGTTGATGACCTACAAAGAGTTCTGGCAATCCCTTACTGCCGTCTACGACGAAGGCGAGGCCCGTGCTGTCGCACGCCTGGTATTAGAAACGCGCTTCGGTCTTTCCTTGGCCGACATGCTGTGCGGAGCATGCGGTGACGAAAAGGAACTAAGGCAAATCCAGCAGCGGCTACTCACCGGGGAGCCCGTCCAGTACATCCTCGGCACTGCCGAGTTCGGCAAACTGACATTCCTGGTGGAGCCAGGCATTCTGATACCACGCCCGGAGACATACGAGCTATGCCAGTGGGTACTTCAAGACCTGCCGACTGACAGCAGGGACACCATCCTGGACATCGGTACCGGCAGCGGCTGCATCGCCTGCACACTGGCTTCCGAGCGCGCTGGGACAGAAGTAACGGGATGGGACTTATCGGAGAAAGCCCTGGAAGTAGCCCGGCGCAACGCGCTCCGACTAAACGTTCGGCTGTCTCTCGACCGACAGGATGCCCTGAACCCGCCCTGCGACACCAATCGCTGGGACATCATCGTGAGCAACCCGCCATACATCTGTGAAAAAGAGAAGGGCAACATGGAACGGAACGTACTGGAGCATGAGCCCGCCGAGGCGCTATTCGTGCCTGACGACAACCCACTGCTCTTCTACAGGGCCATAGCACGCTATGCCAGGAATTCTCTCAACAAGGGGAAAAGCATGTTCCTCGAAATCAACGCCCTGTATGCACAGGAGACCGAGACGATGCTTCGCGACGAGGGTTTTCCCGTCGTCGAGATTCGTCACGACCAATACGGGAAGGAGCGTTTCATTAAAGCTACCAAGCTATGAAGGAAGTCACTGAACAAGGAGCCTACCTGGAACTGGCCAGCCGCTGCGCACGGGCTGAGCACTGCCAGCATGACCTGCTGGAGAAAATGCGGCAATGGGGCATGACGGAAGAGGCCCGCACACGCGTGTTGGAACGCCTCACGAAAGAGCGCTACGTGGACGACGAGCGCTACGCAAGAGCCTTCGTCAAGGACAAAATACGCTACAACAAATGGGGCCGGCGCAAAGTGGAACAGGCCCTCTGGGCCAAGCACATCAGCGACGACATCCGTGAACGGGTGCTGGACGAAATAGACGATGACGAATACCTCGCCGTGCTACGCCCCCTGCTGAAGCAGAAGCGCAAGAGCACAACAGGAAAGACAGCCTACGAGCAGAACTCAAAACTTATCCGCTTCGCCCTGGGGCGAGGCTTCACCATGGATCATATCCGCCAATGCATGGACACCGATGGCATCGAAGACTCAGAGTATCTGGACCAGGATTCTTGACCTCATAGCCCCACGGCTGTGCGCCTGTTGCGGGCAACGGCTGACAGTATCGGAACAGATAGTCTGCGCCAGTTGTATCCTGCACTTCCCACGCACCTACTTTCATGAAGAGGCACAGGACAACCCGATGGCCAAGCGCTTCTGGGGCAGGCTCCCCATAGAACGCGCCACCGCCTACTTTTACTACGCTCCGGGCTCTTCCACCAGCCGCCCCATCCGGATGCTGAAGTACGAGAATCGTCCCGACATCGGAGAAGCACTCGGCAGAATGGCTGCCGAGGAAGTTATGGGAAGCGGGGTCTTCAAGGACATCGACCTTATCATCCCCATGCCACTCACCCGATGGAGGAAATGGCAGCGAGGCTACAACCAAAGCACGGAGATAGCGCGTGGCATCAGTGAGGTTACGGGCATCCCCATCTGCACAACTGCCGTCAGACGAACTGCATTCAAGCAGAGCCAGACACAACTGCATTACGCCGAACGGCAGAGAAACGTAGAGGGTTGTTTCGTCCTGCGTGATCCCGAGGCTGTCAAGGGCCGCCACTTGTTGCTGGTGGACGACATTGTCACCTCAGGGGCTACCATGACTGCATGCGGAAAGATACTGGCAGAAGCAGGAGGGGTACGTTTCAGTGTGATGTCGCTTGGCTACACGAAATCGTAAAAAGCATCCGTTTTATTTGGCGTTTCACACTTTTTACGCTACCTTTGCACCATACAACATCAAAAGAAATGGAAAGTATCAAGAACCTGCTGGCAGCAAAACTGCTGGAAATCAAAGCCGTCAAGTTGCAGCCGAGCGCTCCGTTCACCTGGGCCAGCGGCTGGAAATCACCTATTTACACTGACAATAGAAAGACCTTGTCATTCGCTTCCGTGCGTTCGTTCGTAAAGTTGGAACTGTGCCACGCCATCCAGGAGAACTTCCCCGAGGCCGAGGCTGTAGCCGGCGTGGCGACGGGTGCTATTGCACAAGGCGCACTGGTGGCCGACCAGTTAGGACTGCCCTACTGCTACGTACGCCCCAAGCCGAAGGACCACGGCATGGGCAACCAGATAGAAGGAGAACTGCCGACAGGCTCCAAGGTCATTGTGGTGGAAGACCTTATTTCCACTGGCGGCTCAAGCCTGAAAGCCGTTGACGCCCTCCGCAAGGCCGGCTTTGAGGTGGTAGGCATGGTGGCATCGTTCACCTATGGTTTCCCCGTTGCAGAAGAAGCATTCAAGGAGGCCGGCGTAAAGCTCATCACCCTAAGCGACTACGAGCACGTCGTGGCAGAAGCTGCCACGACAGGATATATCAAGGATGAGGACATGGCTACGCTCAAGGAGTGGCGCAAGAGTCCTTCAACATGGAATGTATAAAGCCCATGAGCAAGTTTGAGAGCAGCGTCCGCCAGATTCCCTATTCACAGGAGGCGGTCTACAAAAACGTCAGCAACCTCACAAACCTCGACAAGGTGCGCGACCGTGTGCCAGAGGACAAGATACAGGACTTCGTCTACGACGAGGACTCCGTGTCACTCAATGTCTCACCTGTAGGGACACTGAAGCTGCGCATCATTGACCGGCAGGAACCGAAGTGCGTGAAGTTCGAGTCTGAACAGTCGCCCGTCCACTTCTACCTGTGGATTCAGATACTGCCGGTAACAGAAGAGAGCAGCAAGATGAAACTGACTATTGAAGCCGACATCCCCTTTATGCTGAAGCCCATGGTGGAAGGACCGCTGAAGGACGGTATAGAAAAGATTGCCGACGCCCTGTCGCAAATAGCATACGTATGAAACTCTGGGAAAAGAACTACGAGATTAACAAAGAGATAGAGCGGTTCACCGTAGGCCGGGACCGCGAGATGGACCTGTATCTCGCCAAGTACGACGTACTGGGCTCTATGGCCCACATCACCATGCTGGAAAGCATCGGACTGCTGGGAAAGGACGAACTGCCGCTGCTGCTGGCCGAGCTGAAAAACATCTATGAGGTGTGTGAGCGTGGAGAGTTTGTCATTGAGGACGGTATCGAGGACGTACATTCCCAAGTTGAGCTGATGCTTACGCGCCGGCTGGGTGACATGGGCAAGAAGATTCACTCCGGCCGCTCACGCAACGACCAGGTACTGGTGGACCTGAAACTCTTCATCCGCCATGAGCTCAAGGAGATTGCCGAGGGAGTGAAGGTACTGTTCGACGAGCTCATCGACAAAAGCAATCAGTACAAGGATGTACTCATGCCTGGCTACACACACCTGCAGATAGCCATGCCCTCCAGCTTCGGGCTTTGGTTTGGTGCCTATGCGGAGAGTCTGTGTGATGACATGCTTTTTCTGCAGGCTGCCTACAAGATGACCAACCGCAACCCCCTTGGTTCAGCAGCAGGCTATGGTTCATCGTTCCCGCTGAACCGTACCATGACAACCCGGTTGCTGGGATTCGACTCCATGGACTACAACGTAGTGTACGCCCAGATGGGACGCGGCAAAACCGAGCGTAACGTAGGGTTTGCCATGGCCTCCATCGCCGGCACGCTGGCGAAGCTGGCTTTCGATGCATGCCTGTTCAACTCGCAGAACTTCTCGTTTGTCAAGCTTCCCAAGGAATGTACGACAGGCAGCAGCATCATGCCACACAAGAAGAATCCGGACGTCTTCGAACTCATCCGTGCCAAGTCAAACAAGCTACAAGCCATGCCGCAGCAGGTCATGCTCATCATGAACAACCTGCCCGTAGGATACTTCCGTGACCTGCAGATTATCAAAGAGGTCTTCCTGCCCTCCTTCGACGAACTGAAGGACTGTCTGCAGATGACAGCATACATCATTAACAAGATTGAGGTCAACGAGCATATTCTGGACAATCCGATGTACGACCCCATCTTCTCCGTAGAAGAAGTCAACCGACTGGCAGCCTCCGGCACGCCCTTCCGCGATGCCTACAAGCAGGTGGGGCTGGCCATTGAGGCCGGTACGTTCAAAGCCGACCACCACATCAGCCACAGCCACGAAGGCTCCATCGGCAACCTGTGTAACAATCAGATACAACACCTCATGGCCCAGACCCTCGAAGGGTTCCACTTCGAACGGGTGGAAGAGGCCGAAAAATCCCTATTGGCATGAAACAGAAAAGATGGCTCTTCATTCTGGCAGCAGTACTGCTCCTTGCCTGTGATGCTGACGAGAAGTACAGCACACGCTACCTCTGCAACTTCGTGTTCATAACGGACTATGCCCCCAACTGTGCCTTAACACGCTCACTCGACAACGGAGGCATGTTCGTCATCGTGAAGCCCTCTGCCAAGGAAGGGGTAGTACACCTGATGCTGACTCCCAACACAGGAACATGGCAGGAATCGGAAACAGATGTTGTCATGAGTACAGCCATCGCCAACGAGAAACTAAGCTATCAGGACATGGGAGCACGCAAGGGGCTTATCATCGGATGCTGCAACGTTCCTGACCTAAGCGGCAATCGGCTGAAGGCCTACGACGCCCAATGTCCGAACTGTCTGGAAGACGACGACACCAAAAGCTACCCACTGACTTTTGACGACGACAAGACGCAACCGGGCGTAACCTGTGCAAAATGCCATCGCATCTATCTGCTGGAGTCAGAAGGAATGTCCATGAGCGGAAAGAAAGACACCCCGTTGTACCAGTACCGAATCAGTTATTCTGTCAACTATAAGAACGAACATGTATTAAGAGTACAGAACTAGTTATCTTAATTTTTATAAAAAGCTTTGGCTTTTCGGATAATTAGTCATACCTTTGCATGTACAAAATCTATACGGCTGCCGCGATGGTGGAATGGTAGACACGAGGGACTTAAAATCCCTTGGCCATAACGGCTGTGCGGGTTCGAGTCCCGCTCGCGGCACATTTCCCTAAAACACAACAATCCGCATGCAGAAGAATCACATTCTCATCATGGCAGCAGTGGCATCAGCCACGCTGCTGACTTCGTGTTCCAAACTCGGCGCCCTGTCCGCCGACAACTTTAACGTAGTTCCTAACCCGCTGGAGACTCAAGCCGGTCAGGTGCCTGCCACCATCAACGGCATGTTCCCCGAGAAATACATGAAAAAGAAGGCCGTTGTCACTGTGACGCCCGAGCTGCGCTATGCCGGTGGCCAGGTGGCCAAGGGCAACAGTTCCACCTTCCAGGGCGAGAAGGTCAAGGGTAACGACCAGACCATCTCCTACCTCGTCGGCGGACGCTACACCATGAAGAGCAACTTCCAGTATGTAGACGACATGCATCAGTCCGACCTGTACCTGACCTTCGACGCACGCATCGGCAAGAAGAAAGTAAAGGTCCCTGAAGTAAAGGTTGCCACAGGCGTAATAGCGACTTCCGAACTCTACAAGCGCACCCTGAAGAGCACACAAGCAGCCTTGGCACTTGACTCCTTCCAACGCGTGAAGACCCAGAAGCAGGAGGCCAGCATCAAATTCCTCATCGGACAGGCCCAACTGCGTCAGAGCGAGCTGAAGAACAATTCCGTCCAGGAATTCGTACGCCTACTGAACGACATCGCCAAGAACCAGGAGCAACTGATGCTGAGTAATGTCGAGGTGTCTGCCTATGCGTCGCCCGATGGCGGCTACAACATCAACGAGCGCCTGGCTGCCAAGCGCGAGGACGTTACCAACAAGTACGTAGAGCAGCAGATGAAGCAGAGCAAGAACGACGCCCCCATCGATACGAAATACACGGCTGAGGACTGGGAAGGGTTCCAGCAGCTGGTCGCTTCCAGCAACATCCAGGACAAGGATGTCATCCTGCGTGTTCTCTCCATGTATAAGGATCCGGAAGAGCGTGAGCAGCAAATCAGGAATATCTCCATTGCCTTCCGTGAACTTGCCGACGGCATTCTTCCGCAGCTGCGCCGCGCCCGTATGATTATCAATTACGAGACCATCGGCCGCGATGACGAACAGATTCTGCAGCAGTACAAGGAAGACTCCTCCAAGCTAAGCCTGGAAGAGCTGCTCTACGGAGCCACCCTCTATGACACAGCCGACGAGCAGATTGCCGCCTATAAGACTACCGCACGTCTGTATCCCAACGATGCCCGTGCCTATAACAACATCGCCACACTGGAATACGCCAAAGGAAACTATGGTGCTGCCAAGGAATACACACAGAAGGCGCTGGCCGTCAGCAAGCTGCCGGAGACACAGGCAAACCTCGGACTGCTTGCATTACAGGCAGGCAACCTGAACGAGGCCGAGGACTATATCGGTAAGGCAGCGGGCGCCAACGGCCTGGCCGAAATACTGGGGAACCTGCATCTGGCGCAAGGCAAGTATGCACTGGCCGAACAGGACTTCAAGCAGAACTACACCAACAGTGCTGCTCTGGCACAGATCATGAACAAGAACTACGCAGCAGCAGCCACCACACTGAAGTATATTCAGAACGGTGACGCCACGACTGACTACCTGCGTGCCATCTTGAATGCCCGTCAGGGCAAGAACAGCGAAGCCGCCGAATCGCTGAAGGCAGCCATCGCGAAAGACGCTTCCTTCAGGCAGTATGCCAGCCAAGACATTGAGTTGAAGAACGTCTCGAAATAAGGATGAGTCGCCTCTCCCTTTTCCTGTACCCCCTACTCGCCCTGATTGCAGTCTCGTGCGGCACTTCCGGCAACCGGTTCAAGCTGGAAGGGCAGTTCCGCAACTTCAATCAGGGCGAGCTGTATCTATACAACATCTACGACAACACAGGAAAGATTGACACTATCCGCGTGAGCAACAGCCGCTTCACCTATGAGTGCGACCAGACGGGAGAAGACGTCTATACCCTTCTGTTCCCTAACTTCTCAGAGATACCTGTCTTTGCCAGTCCTGGCGAAAGTGCAACGCTCAAGGCGGATGCCACACACCTTAAAGAGACCGAGGTCAAGGGTACAGATGACAACGATGCCATGACCGAGTTCCGTCTGAGCACCAGTGAGCTCACCCCGCCAGAGATGACAAAGGCCGCCAAGAAATACATCCTCAAGAACCCTGGCTCTGCCGTCTCCTTCTACCTGCTGAACCGCTACTTCGTTCTCGTACCCACCCCTGACTATCAGGAGGTCAGCCGATTGGTGGAAATCATGAGGAAAGCGAGTCCTGACAACGGGCGTCTGCACGTACTATACGAGAAAACAAAAGGAGCAAAGTCCGCCAAAGTACGACAGAAGCTACCTGCCTTCACTGCCAAAGACACTAAAGGAGTGACGGTAAGCAACGCCAGTCTTACTGGTGATGTCAGCGTCATCTACACCTGGGCCATCTGGAGTTACGAAAGCCAGAACATCCAGCGCTCACTGCGTCGGCTGAAGACGAAGTACGGCAGCCGACTCTCCCTGCTGGCCATCAGTCTTGATGCAGACAAGAGAATAGGAAAAACCGTGGTGGAACATGACTCCGTGACATGGAGCAACATCTGCGACGGCCGCATGTGGGACACACCGGTCGTCAAGAAGCTGGGGCTCAACGACGTTCCAAACAACCTCGTCATCGACAGCAAGGGGACCATTATCGCCATGGGACTAAAACAGCAAGAACTGGAGAAGAAAATCAATTCTCTACTAAAATAAAAATCCTCACCTACCTATGCTCGTCAAGACCTATTGTGCAGCAGTGATGGGCCTTGAGGCCAACACCATCACCATAGAAATAAGCATGGCCCGTGGCGTACAACTCCGCTTCTCGGGTCTCGCCGACACCGCCGTCAAGGAAAGCTACGACCGTATCCGGGCCGCCATGCAGAATAACGGCTACAAGATGCCGACGGCCGACCTGACTATCAACCTCTCTCCTGCTGACATCAAGAAGGAGGGCAGCGGTTACGACCTGCCTTTAGCCATAGGCATCCTGGCGGCCAATGGGAAGGTCAGTTCCAACCAGTTAGAGAAATTCATGATGGTAGGCGAGTTGGGGCTTGACGGCATACTGAAGCCCATCCACGGTGCGCTTCCCATTGCCATCCGTGCCCGCAAAGAGCAGTTCACCGGCCTTATCGTTCCCAAGGAGAACGTCCGCGAGGCTGCTGTGGTAAACAACCTGGACGTCTACGGCATGGAGACGCTCATGGACGTCATCCAGTTCTTCAATGGGACAAATACTTTTGAGCCTACCGACATCGACACGCGCCGTGAGTTTTTCGAGCATCAGTACACCTTCGACCTTGACTTTTCCGACGTCCGAGGTCAGGAAAGCGTCAAGCGGGCCTTGGAAGTTGCCGCAGCAGGAGGCCACAACATGATTATGATAGGACCGCCGGGAAGCGGGAAGTCCATGATGGCCAAGCGTCTGCCCAGCATACTGCCACCACTGTCACTCAGCGAGAGCCTGGAGACCACCCAGATACACTCCGTAGCAGGAAAACTCAGCCGCGACACCAGCCTCATCAGCCAGCGTCCCTTCCGTGCTCCACACCACACCATCTCGCAGGTCGCCCTTGTCGGTGGAGGCAACAGTCCGCAGCCTGGGGAAATCTCGCTGGCCCACAACGGCGTTCTCTTCCTCGACGAGCTTCCTGAGCTGAACCGCTCTGTCCTCGAGGTATTGCGTCAGCCGCTGGAAGACCGGAAAATCAGCATCAGCCGTGCCAAGTACTCGGTAGAATATCCCTGTTCCTTCATGCTTATCGCCTCCATGAACCCCTGTCCCTGCGGCTACTACGGCGACCCGACCCACCACTGCGTCTGCACGCCTGGTCAGATACAGCGCTACATGAACAAAATCAGCGGTCCCCTACTCGACCGCATCGACATCCACTGCGAGATACAGGCCGTGCCCTTCGCCCAGCTCTCGCAGATGCAGCCAGGCGAATCCAGTGCCATCATCCGCGAGCGGGTCATCAAGGCCCGCAACATCCAGACCGAGCGCTTCAGCTCCCTCCCTACTGGGGAGGGCGGGGGGCGAGGCCGCATCTACTGCAACGCCCAGATGACCGAGCGCATGCTCCACCTGTTTGCCGAACCCGACGCTACTTCGCTCGACATGCTCCGCATGGCCATGGAGCGTCTGAAACTCTCCGCCCGCGCCTACAGCCGCATCTTGAAAGTCGCAAGGACAATAGCCGACTTGGACAATTCTGAGCGTATACAATCACAACATATCGCTGAAGCCATCGGCTACCGTAACCTTGACAGAGGCGACTGGGCAGAGAGAGGGATTTAACAAAAATGCTATTGGGGCAATCATGAAACGACTACTGATAACCATCACTATCCTATTGATTACTTCCGTCGTCACGGCTCACAAGTCTGAGGAGGTGCGAATCACCCATTTCAGTGAAGCCGATGGGTACGGCCAAGACATTGTGTCTAGTGCCGTGCAAGACCATGACGGGTATGTGTGGATTGGCACATGGAACGGACTGTGCCGATACGACGGCTACCGCTTCCAGAACTATCGCATGCGGCCCGGTGACAACAGTCCGCTGCGCACCAATCGCATTGGCAGCATCCGCGAGCTGCCCGACCACGACTTAGAGTGTACCACCAATGACAGTCTAATATTCGTGTTTCATCGCAAAACGGGACGCTTCGAACTGACCGATGGTGACTACAGCAAGCGGCCACGGCCATACAAGGCTGACGATGCCACCTTGGCAAGACTGAAAAGCCTGCCCCAATTCGCCAATGTCTTTACCAGCATTCTCTTGGTAGACCGTCAAGGGGGCATCTGGGTCGATACGCACAGCGGCCTCTATCGCGTATGGTTTGGTGCCAAGCCCTTGCAGCCCGTGAAATTCTCGGAGGCCGCCGAGGAGGAGGTGCGCTGCCTTTATGTTGACAAAAAAGGGCGTACATGGGTGGCTGACAAGAATGGGTATGTCCATGTTGGTGACAGGTTCCTCACGCCGAAAGGAGAACTGTCAACGGCGCCCGTCGCTTTCGGACAGAATGTTTACTGCATCCTCGAAGACTCACGGGGTGACCTGTGGTTAGGGGCGAAGCCGGAGGGGCTGACACGGCTCATAGCCTCGGAAACGGGAGAAGGCTACATTGTCAAGCGTTACATTCATGACGAGAGCGACCCCAACAGCCTGAGTTGCAACAACATCTACGACATAGTCGAAGACCGTCAGCAGCGTCTTTGGATTGCCACCTACAAGGGAGGATTGAATATGTACGACTTGCGGCAAAAGCACGACGGCGTGTTCCTCCATAAAAACAATGGTCTGTCTGGATGGCCGACTGACGTGGAGAGCGACAAGGTGCACTGTCTGTACATTACCCCAGAACAGGTGTTGATGGCAGGCACGCAGAACGGGCTCTACACTTGTTCGCTGGAGGAAAGCCCCCGAGACATGAAGTTCTGGCATCATTGCCGCCGGCCTGACGATGCCGCGTCGCTTAGCTACAACTGGGTAGTGGACATTGAGCCTCTTCGTGACCATACGGTAGCCATTGCCACCAGTGGCGGCGGGTTCTGTCTGACTGACGACCGGCAGTTGCTGAGCGACCGCACCCCTTTCAACACCTTCACCACCGACCAGGGCCTGCCCTCCGACGTGTGTCTGAGCCTGTTCTTCAAACCTGACCACGGACTCTACATCGTCTCGCAGACCTCCATCAGCTGCTTTTCGCTGAGCGACAGCACGGTCACCAACTACACCCGTGGTACGTTGGGCGAACACTTCAAACTGTTAGAGACAAAGCCCGTTTTCGTCTCTTCTCAAAAAGATTCTGATGAGGGCAGTTTACTCTTTGGCACTACACAAGGCGTGCTGAGCGTCAGCCCGCAGGAAATGCAGAAGAGCAGCTACCAGCCTCCCCTTGTCTTCGACTGCCCTTCCGACATCAGGCTGTCATCCGACGAGCGCAGCCTCACCATTCAGTTTGCGGCCCTCGACTTCAACAAGAATATGCCAATCACCTATGCCTATCGCATCGAAGGTATGGACAATCGCTGGATCTATATTACCGACAACCACATCACCCTGCCCGACATTCCTGCCGGAACCTTCCGACTGCATCTACGATCCACCAATGGAGACGGTGTTTGGGCTGACAACGAGCACATATTGACCATCCACCGGCGGGCCGCTTTCCACGAGACACCGTGGGCTTGGATGCTCTACGGCCTGCTGCTGGCATTGCTGGTCATCGGCATATATCGTGTAGTGCGTTACATCCGCCTGCTGCAGAATGAGATTAAGGACATCCGCCTGACCAGCAACCAGCGCATTGAGGTGATGAGCGAGCGCATCCGAGAGTTGCTGTCCATCAAGGAAGCAGTAGAGAAAG
>CAMHIM010000031.1 GCA_946185225.1 uncultured Prevotellaceae bacterium | reverse complement strand
TGCCGCCGTCGGTCTGTTGCCAAATGCCCTCGTACTTATAGACTACATCGCGGAATGTCTCGATGTCGGTCTCATACGTGCGCAACAGCCGCAGAAACTTGATGGCTCCCAGCAGCTCGTTGCCGTTGTGTGCTTCGGGATGTTCGGTCAGGTCGTCGAGGTAGGCAGCCAGTCGCGGCTCTATGTCCGTCACTTGCTGGTGTTGCTCCGCCAGTCGCTCTGATAGCAGCTCGTGGGCTTGTTGTTTCTCTTTCTGTGTCATTGCGTCTTGCCTTTATAATACTCCGCCATCGGGTCGGTCTCGTCCACACCCTTCTTTGTGTCCTCCTTGATTTTCGACGGCGTGGCGCGGTAGTTCAGCCCCAGTGCCTCGTAGTGCTGAATCATGGTGCGCTGTAGTTCCTTGTAGGTCGGCATGAGGGGATTGACCTCGTTTTTCCATTGGTCTTTCGAGCCTTGCACGAGGTCAACCAGTTTGCCGTTCATCAACTCTTCATGCACCTTCTCCAGCATCTGCCAACAGAGGGCAGCGGCGTGAAGCTGTGGCTCCAGCCATTCCTCAAAGTCGGTGCCGGTGCGCATTTCCACGCGCTTCTTCAGGATGCGCTCGTAGTAGGTTACTTTCTTGTTCATCTTTTCGGGAAATTGATTTTAAGTCCAAGGCTGTGCTCGTAGGGCTGCCGCCATGTGATGTATCGGTCGAGGGGAATCTTGAAGACGTGATGCACACTGGCATTATACCACGCTTGCCACAGTCCGTCACATGAACGCACCCACGGATGCTTTGGGTCATCCTTCCTGCGTTTCACAGCGTCCACCTTCATGCCGCGTCCTGTAATGGGGTCGCCAGTGGCACAGCATACATGTGTATATTTGCCCTGGCATTGTCCGTCGGGAATCTTGCCCAACAGAGGGCAGTCGATACATCGTGGCGGTTGCTCCGGGTTCAGCTGCTTATAGTTCTTTTTGAGGTTCGCCATAGTCGGAAAAATTTTTCGTTCATTTAAGTGGGGGAAAGCCTGTCATGTGGGTTTCGTCTCTTGCGTTGTGCAATCCTGCCGTGTCACACCTCATCTGTGGTGGTAGAAAAACCAAACTTTCAAAATTTAGTCTATCGACGGAAGGTTAGGCAAGTGGATTTCGGAATCAGAGGCCCTTGAAACTAAACGGGTACGCCCGGGTTAAGAGTTGTTAACGTTTTGCTGTGTCTCGAGTCGCGCACGCTCTTCGAGGTTCTTCAGGTACTCATCGGCTTGCTGTCCGTAGGGCTTGGATTGCTCAGGTGGTTGGTAGTTCGGGTCATTCATTTCCATGAACCTTTGCCTTGCTCGCTGCTTGTTCTCCTTCACCTTCTCGCGGCAATGACTTCGCTGTTCGGCATGGGTCTTGATGTGACAGGGGACACACAATAGCTCGATGTTGGCGGGATTGAAACAGAGTTGCTCCATCTCCATCAGGGTACGGGCACTTTC
Organism: uncultured Prevotellaceae bacterium; assembly: GCA_946185225.1. GTDB lineage: Bacteria > Bacteroidota > Bacteroidia > Bacteroidales > Bacteroidaceae > Prevotella. The sequence continues at coordinate 20,230 of CAMHIM010000031.1, read as the reverse complement.
CACGGGTCGGATGTGGTGGCAGTCCACACCTGGCGTTATGTACCCGTCGGGCACGCCTGCCGCCTTGCCCTCGCGGATGCACCGCTCGCACAGGCCGTTGGCACGTCGCCATACGATGGTCTTCACCTCCCGCCACCGTGGGCTGTTCAGCAGTCGCTGGTAGTTCTTATCTCTGCTCATAGTGTTACCATTCTTCTCCGTGTGGTCTGAATCCCAGTTCCTCCTCCATATTGGTGGGTGGTTCTTCTGTCTGCCTGTGTTCACCCTCCCAGCCTTGCGCTTCCATGTCGGCAATCTCGCGGTCTTCATCCGTGAACGGGATGCGCTGCTGGCGCATGGCCTCGCCGTCGGGTGTGCGGTGGTGCTTGGCCTTGGTGCGCTTGCCGTACTCGATGCGTCGGCCACTCTCGGAGAACAGGGCTTCGCCTTGCATCTGGATGCGGTCATCCTCTTCGCGGAGGTCTTTGCCCTGTCGCTCTATCAGGTCGAGCAATATATCACTCAGGTTGTTGCATCCCATCATTCCACCGACAAGTCGCAAGCGTCGGTAAATGCCGTGCATGGTTACCTCGGTCGCACGCTCCAGTATATCGTCCACGTTTTCCGTCATTCGCGCCTTGCCCATGAAGGGCTTGTCAATCATCACGGCTCCGAATCCTTTCTTGCCCTCCTGCTCGAGTATGAGGATGGCCTGTGCCACATGCAAGTGATTCGGGTTGGCCATATTGAAGGCGTTGGCCCATCCCGCGTCGGTCTCCATGAGCGTCATGATCTTGCGTATCTCCGGCGACAGTTCGTGCATCGGTGCCGCTGCCTTGCACAGCGTATAGAAGAACATCTGGAATATCTGGTACGTGTTCACGCCCAGAGCGTCGCAGATGGCATTCAGCAGCACGTATTGGTCGGGCGACAGCTTCACGCTCACGCCTTCATACTTGCGGTTCTCTCCGTTATTGCTCATTGTTCTTACGTTTGTTAAAGTTATATCGTTGTCTCAGTTTCTCGCGCCACATCCGTACCCGTGGGTCTCGAAGTTCTATCGGGTCGAGGAATGGTGCATCCTCTTCGCCTACGTGCTCCAGTTTCCATGTCTGAATGGCTTGCATGATAGCCTTGTGCTCTCGCCATTCTTCGGGCAGCACGTCGGCGGGTCGGTCAGTGTCGGTGTCGGGCGTGGGGGCAGGGGTCGCGCCGCTGTGGTAGGATGCCGTAGCACTTTGTTCGGTCGCGCCCTGCCCGTCGCCTGTATGTCTTGGTCCTTCGCCCGTCCGCATCATGCGGATGGCAATGTCGGCAACGTCAGCCTTCTGCCCGTCGGCTTCCGTCCAACAGGTATCGAAGAAGTGGGTATATACCCGGCATTTGTCGTAACCCAGCTTGTCGGCCACCTCCTGCCATTCGTCGCGCCCATCCTTGTCGGGCCACAGCCAAATGGTGCGCCCTTGGTCGATGAGCGGCTGAAGGCTGTCGAGTTGGAGATGTTTAAGACCTCCGCAGGCGAGCCATATCTGACTGTCGAAGTTGCCGTAGTAGTTCGCCATGATGATGGCGGTCTTCTCCGACTCCACGATGTTCACCACGGCCTTCGGGTAGCGGTTCAGCAGGTGGGAGCCGAATAGCGGCTTGATGATTTCGTGGTGATCGGGGTCGAGCCGCTGCCGGCATCCGTCCTGATTGTATATCCACCCTGGGTGCGCCTGTTTGTCGCGGTGACCGTCATACAGATACTTCATCAGTTTGGCGGCTCGCGGTATTCCGTCGTGGTCAATCATCCAGAACACCACGCGGCCATCGCGCCATCCGCCCACGCAGTACATCCAGAGCGTCTGTTGGAGCCGTGCCCGCTGCTCATCGTCCCACGGAAGCAGTTGCAACCAATATATAAATAATATCGACTGCTCTTGGGTTATCGTCATAGTCCTGACGACATACGACCTCGGTATCTCCAACACCGGCAATGGTGCGGGCTTCGGTCGTGGTGGTGGGGGCGTGTAGTTGACGGGCACGTTGTCCACCTCGATGTTATATTTCTTTCCGAGCCATCGGATGGCATCAGGGAATGACAGCCGTTCGTGCTCCATGAGGAATGTCACGGGCCCACCCTTCGCGCCGCAGACGAAGCAGCGGTAGGTGTTGCCGCCCCGCTTCTCGCTGATGGTCGAAGGACGGACGATGAAGTTGCCGTCGTGCCGGTCTTCGTGGAATGGGCAAAGTCCCGTGAGGTTCACTCCTGCCTTGCGGAGCGTCACGTCGCAATCGCTCACCACGTCTTCAATCTTGGCCGCGTCCTGTACGCGCTTAACGATGTCGTCGGGGATTTTTGGCATAGGTCAGTCAATAAGAATTATCTGTAAAACCATAGAACGCGCATACGCGCGTCGCACGTGTGACGGTTTAACCTTTACTCTCCACGGGTACCCCTATAAGGGGTACACCGTGGGAGTAAGGTAAATCGGCTAAACGGGGAGTTGATTAGAAATCGGGATTTTCTTCCGTACTTGGCTCGAATGGTAAATCATCAGTCTTGTCGGTAGGTTGTTGACCGTTCAGCCCGGCATAGTGGTATTTCTTTTTATCCGTCCGATATACGATACCAGACTCAGCCGCGGTATTCAATAGTTCGCTGAACTTGCGCTCTTTCATACCCTTCGACAGTGCAAAGTTACGAAGTTCCGTCCATGTGGCTCCAGTCGATGTCCAGTGGTAGAGCTTGAAAAGGTCGTCTGCCTCGATGCGTTCCTGTTGTACTTTGGAGTCTTGCAAGTCAACATTGCTTGCCACGGCTCGCATCTGAGGAACGCCAAGTGCTCCGGCTGCTTCAGTCACCACGAACTCCCAGTCTTCCATATCCTTGCCACGGGCATCGTCCTGCTTAACGGTGAAATAGACGGTGCCGTCCTTCTCCTTGTGCTTGATACATACCAGCGTGTCGGTGATCTTGTTGCCAAGCTCCGTTCCGAGGTGTCCGCGCATCTTGCTCTCGTCGTCATTCTTCGGGCGAGGGTTCATGTGCAACGTGTTCCAGATACATATCTGTCGCTGCTCCGCAAATGCCATGAGGTCGGTGACCAATGCACTGCTGGCCTCGTTGTCGTTGAAGTCGCTGATGATGTCGCGGATGCCGTCGATAAAAACGGCGTCAGGATTCAGCACCTCAATGGCTTGCCGTATGAGCCTGTATCGCTTCTCGTAGGCGCGTTCCTTGATGTTTCCCTTGTCATCCTTTACGTCGGTGACGGAGCGCAGCCACAGGACGTGAAAACGCTCACATGGAATATCAAGCGGCCAACCGCACAACCAATGCACTCGTCGGAGCACCTTTGCCGAGTTCAGTTTCTCCATCTCGGTATCGACATATAATACTGTCGGCAGATGTCCGAGGTATTCAATGGTGCGGTCAGGAACTCGCAATCCTGGAAGACACTGCGTTGTTCGTGTTCGCTCAATGCCGGTTCCTAATACAGCCGCCATCAGTTGCGCCAACAGGAAGGTCTTTCCGTTCTTTTTCTGACCGCTGATGGCCTGAATACCTCCGAGGGTTGAGAACGGTACGCCGTTGTATTCCAGAAGGTAGTAAGGCTCTGGGTAGTTCTGAGTGGCATCCAGCAAGTACGGCTCAATCTCTTGTCGCCGTTGTAGTATTGTCACCTCATCCACAGGCAGTGGTATTTTGTTTTGTTGTTCGCTCATAGTTGCTTGTTCTGTATATCGTCATGGGCATCTTCGTCTGGCTCGTATGCCTTGACCGTCAGCCCATATTTGGCGCAGGTATCTTCAAACCGCTTACTGCGTTGCGTGTCGCTGTCGTAGTATATGCAATAGCGTTCGGGGTCGTTGTCACGCAGATAGTGACCGTCATAGACGATGTACCCGTATAGTTTCACAGCTCGGTGCCGGCAGTGCGTCTGCCTCTTGGTGTAGGGCTTCAGCCGTATGTTCGTGCATTGCTCAGGCTGTGTACCTCCCAATAGCGAGAGACGTGCCTGTCGGTTCATGCGGCTGTGCTGATGTCGCTGTCGCTCATAGATGGTCTTTAGCCCCTCCTTGCTTTTGCGAAGTTTCAGCTGTTTCACCAGCCTGTATGTCGATGGCCACGACGCGCCCATTGCCTTCGCCACCAATCTGTTCTCGGTCACGGGATAGGTCTCGCGCAACCATGCCTTTTGTTCTTTGTTAAGCACGTATGGATGGTAGCCCTTCTTCGACCGCTGTAGTGTTCCTGGAAATGGTTTCATGATCGCTCCCGTCTAAAGTCCTTCATATTGACTTTGAACAGCCCCATGACTGACGGCATCGTGGTCAGCCATCGCAGCACTTGTTTCGTCTTCAGTTCATCCTCGCCCGTTCTGTCTTCGATTAGACGGATGATGTTGTACCACCAATCACTCTCGCCTGTGAAGTCGTCGGTCTCTTTGATGTGGTAGAGGTCGCGCGTTGCACGCTGTGCCCATTTGCGGCTTGCGCCCACCAGCTTCTTCATTTCCTTGAAGTAACTGCGGTCGCGGTCGTCGTATGGCACTTTCACTTTCAGCAGCTGGTCTTCCACATCCTTCATTAATGAGTCCACCACGTCGGCCAGCACATAACAGAGGTTTAGGCTCACCAATGCCCGTCTGACTATCATCCGCAATTCGTCGTGCGCCAGCCCCGTTGCTTCCACGAGGTGCAGGCTCTCAATCATTGCGTCGTACTGGTCTGCCGTCGGCTCGCACTGGTTCTTATTCAATGTTTCTTCGTTCATAGTTCCTTATTTTCAGTATGCCGCGATGTTATCGCGTCTCTCTCTTGTCACTGTGTCTTGCGGTTCTTCCGCATGATTTCCCACGCCCTGTTAGGCATCGCATTCCTCGAAAGCGAAGGCCAACCCGTAGGCTGGTCTTCCTTGTAGTAGTCAGAACGGCAGGTCATCTTTTTTATCGTTGTTTACTGGATTGCCGTTTTCATCTACTTTCGGGGGAAATGGGGCTTCCTGCTGGCCTTGGTTCTGCTGTCCCTGCTGTTGTCCCGCTGCCTGACCGTTCGCCTGCTGTGCGGGCTGATTTGCGGGTTGTGGGTTCTTCGATGCACTGGCTCCTATGAAGGTCACAGCGTCGAGCCGCGTCTCATTGAACCAACGGCCATTGTACTCATGTGCTTCGATGTGGAAACGCACGCGCACCTCGTCATTGGGTTGCAGGTTGAACCGTTTGATTCTGTCTTCACCGAAAGCTCGCATCACGATATACGAGGGTTCTGTCTGATTCGGAAACCAGAAGTATGCCATCACATATTCCTGTGACATCCACTGATTACCGGTTGATTGGCTGACACCGCTTGCCGCTGGCATCACCACCGAGATTTTTCCTTCTAATTCCATATTCTATCTAATTATATAATTGTAAATTCTTCGTCCATTGCCCTGCGATTCTATCGCAGAAAAAACTCTCATGCCGTCAGCACCCTCTCATGTACCATCAGCGGCCAGTCATCGTTGCCGTTGCTCACCACTGTCTCAGGTATGCTGTCATAATCATATATCGCCGTGCAGCACTCCGGCCATCCTTCATGCCTCGCCTCGTATTCACGACACCACGACAGAGGAATCCCGCGCTCATCCTGTTCTTCGTCTAAGAATTTGAGCGATGGTTCGGCTTTCACCTGTTCGGCGGTCAGCCTCTCGCAAGCCTTTGCAGCCCGCTTCATGCGCTCCACCCACTCAGGCGGGAACGGGCAGTTCCACCACCCATTCCCCGGCTTCCGTCCGTCGTACTTCATAGTCTTCGTCCATTGCGTTGCGATTGTATCGCAACATCAAGCCAGGCTCCCAGCCACTCCGCACATAAGAATTAGCACCAACGGTGCCACAAACACATAAACCCACCAAGGGCAATCGAAGCTCTTCTCCTCGTTCGTCAAAATGTCAATCAACTCTTTCATAATTGTACTTTGTTTTAGTTATTACTGTGCCTTGCGATTCCGTCGCAAGGATCCAATTTGTTGCCGCGGAGGGAATCGAACCCTCAAGCTAAGGTTTTTACTCCGTCGCCACAACCGAAGTTGCTGCTTTTACCAATTTCGCCACGCGGCATACCATGTATATTGCAAGCATCACCGAAGCCGTCTGAACTGTTTTGCCCTGCCGGGCATCCCTTTCTCTCCAGCTTTGCCTTATTGTTTCGTTCTTTCAATACACCACTATTACCGTGGCTCATTCGGCCTACTTCTCTAATGTCCCACTCTTCCCTCGGCCTTACACTACTACCTATCCCCGTGCCTGTTGCACCTCGCCCAACTCGTGAGCGTCTGGATTCGGAAATTACCTTGTTACCTCCGGCTGTACTTACGGATTGGGTACCGTCTGTTTCCACTCCATCAGTGTATTGGTCTCTTTCGATGCCGTTTCGTGGCGGTCACTCCCGTTATGGTTAACCAGGTGATACCATCCACCATGTTACATTATTTCTGCCTACTTACCGGGATTGCACTCTGCACGTCCCTTGGCGTTTGTGGAGGGAGCGGGATTCGAACCCGCGATGTCCTACGCTTTCTTCGCCGCCTATCCGAGGCACTATCCATTTCAACGGCTATTCCAGTGTTGCCTTCGACCACTCAGCCATCCTTCCTTTTAGTGTGCCTTGCGGTTTTGCCGCAAGGTTATGCTGCCTCACCTCAGCAGCTTCATATCGTCATATAAGCCATTGCGAATGTTCATCGCAATCTCATGCTGTGCATACGCCCACCGCGTCCCTCGCGTCTCTCCGTTCAGGTGAGTCACTTTCACCCGCTTACGTGGCAGTACGTCCCCGTACTTCTCCACCCAGTCTTTCGAGAACATCTGAAACTGGTTGCACAACTCATCAGCCGTGATCCATCGTTCTCCGACGGCCATCATTGCCGCCGTCACCGCCTTCTGCACCTCGGCTGTTATCTCCTCTCTCAGTTTTCTGTCCATAGTCCTTGCCTTTACTGTGCCTTGCGGTTTTGCCGCAAGGCCATTATTCCCTTACTTCAACCTCTTGTATGCAATCGTCAAAGGTTCTCCAGTCTCCACACGCTCGAAGTCCATGTCTTCCAGTCGTTTCATAGTGGCGAACTGCACACGACCACTCTCTACTGCCTTTGCATTTGGCAATGTAAAGACACCTGTCTGACCTATCTTCAGAGCCCTGATGTCGTCTCGTGTTACTCTTTCTGTTACCATGTTGTTTCTTAATTTTACTTAATTAGTTACCTTGTTTTATACAACTTGGCAGAAAAAGCCGTATATTTGCATCCCTGACACCCTCGCAAAGTGTTACGAATTGGCGGTTTACCGCTTTGAAAAGACGGCCTTCCGTCTGACGGCTATTTTCATGCCTCGTTGTAAAGTTAATTACTTACGGGTGCAAATATACAAACTAAAAATGAAACGATGGTTATTTGTGGTTATTTTTTAAGATTAATTAAGGTTATAAGTGGTTAGTTATGGTTAGTCAAGATGAAATTAACAGCAATTTCTTGGATGTAATTCGCTGGCTCAAAAGCGAATACGGATATACTCAGGCGTATATCGTCGAAAAAGCGGAACTTGCACCAAACGCTATCTCAAAGATCAAGAATGGCAAAGCAAATGCCGGTGATGAAACTATCACAAAGCTCTGCAATGCCTTTAATCTTAATTCTGACTACTTTTATGGTCGTAGTTCATACAAGACAAAACTTGAAGAGAAAAGAGAAAAACTTGATGAAAATCTTCAGCAGGCTCAAAGATTTACTCAGTCACAGCCATACATTGACCCAGGCAGCCAAACAAATGCCATCATCGCCGCAAAGGATGAGACCATTGACAGTCTAAAATCTCGCATCGCAGATTTACAGCGTACCATTGCCGACAAAGAAGAAATCATAAAAGCCCGCGATGCCCGTATCCTCGAATTGGAACGCCGCATTGCCCAAATCAATGCTGAAGACCTCTCCCACTACCCCTACACCATTGGCGCAGCTGAAGAACGAACCAATCCACAACATAAAAATGTATAAAATGAGCGCAAATGTTTTACACTTCGCTTTTGTAAAACACGCCAAACCTCCATAACAAGGGCATAATTCCGACCTCTTGCACAATCCCGCCGGAATCACAGGGAAAGCAAGAGGATGATGCAGGAAATGGCAGCATCCTCTTTGTTTATCGGGGGTTTAGGCTGCTGTAGGGCGGTTTTGGAATTTCGGGATATTTTCGGATATTATCGGATTTTCTACCCAAATGTTTTACACATGTTTTACAAGTTTTCCGATGTTTTACACTCGACTACTGAGAAGTGAGGCTGAAGGGACTGAAAACAGTGTATAAATGAATAATTAACAACTAATAACATTAAACCAAGAAAAAAAATATGTTTTCAACGAGAATAGTGTTTGACCGAAGGGGTCAGGCTGAAAAAGATAAAAATAATGAAGGGGCACTCGAAGTCAGAGTGACGGTTGACAGAAAATCGTACTATATAAATACTGGTATGCGCGTACGTGCGAAACATTGGGCGGGGGCTATCGTGGCACGGCCTGATGCTGACGCGCTGAACAATAGGCTGGGCATTATCGTGCGGCGCGTGAACGAGGAAATCAACAAGTTTATTGAGGAACGTAGGCCGATAGACGTGGCGATTGTCAGGGAAAGATGCTTCGAGGGTACGAAGGAACCTGTGCGGACTGAGACGATGCTGGACTGGATGGCACGGGAGATTCCTCTGTTGAATATGACTGAAGGGACGCGGCGACACTACCAGCTGCTGTATGACAGGCTGGTGGAGTTCGGGAAGATGACGCGGTGGGGCGACTTGACTGTTGAGCGGATATATGAGTGGGACACTTGGCTTCATGCGCTGCCTGTCAGACAGCGGACGGCTGACAAGCAGGCTGGGAAGGTGGCCGAACGGTTGAGTGACGCGGCGGTGTATAATTACCATAAATACATGAAGTATATGATTGGCCGGGCTATGCGGGTCGGGCGGATAGAGCGCAATCCTTACGACAAGATTGGTACGGGCGAGTTTAAGACGGGTAAGCGGGAGAACCTGGAGTATCTGACGGATGAGGAGATGCAGGCGATAGTGAGCCTGCGTCCTATGGCTGGGTCGCCGATGTGTGTGGCTCGGGACTTGTTCGTGTTCCAACTTTACACGGGGATGAGTTATTCGGACACACAGCGGTTTGATATTCGACGATATAAGAAGGTGGATGGTGTATGGACTTCGAACCAGGAGCGAGTGAAGACGGGCGTGGCTTACGTGTCGGTGCTGTTGCCGCCTGTAGTGGAGGTGCTGGAGCGTTACGGGATGCAGGCACCGAAGATGGGCAACGCTGATTACAACCATGCGCTGAAGGCGATACAGATGGCTACGGGCATCACGACGCGGTTGCACTCGCATCTGGCACGGCACTCATTTGCGACTTGGATGCTCAGGAACGGGGTGGCGATGGAGTCGTTGGCGAAGATGATGGGGCACACCACGACGCGGGAAACTCAAAAATATGCGAAGGTCACGGCGCAGATGGTGCATGAGGACTTCGGGAGGGTGGCTCGGCTGTTTGAGAATGATAACAAGCCGCAATAGAATTGCGGGGCAATAGACAAAGAAGAAATAAGCCGCGATGACATCGCGGCATACGGAACATATAAATGGAACAGAAAATGAATGAAAGAAAAATATTAGCGATTGTTAATGGGGGGATGTATGCCCTCGCGGTGGTGGCTGTGGCCATGCTGACGGCTTGCACGAATGACGGTGCGGGCGAAGTGATGAACCATGAAACGGCGGAGGTGCGGATGACTTTTTCGCCTTATGACGTGGAGCCGATGATGCGTGCAGCTGTGGCTGACTATGCGACACGGCTTGACGTGTGGATATACGACGGCGACACGGAGGTGCAGGCGGTGCATCAGCAGAGCACGGACGATGGGTTTGCCTCTATGTCGTTGCGACTGGAGAAGGCGAAGACGTACACGGTGTATGCCTGTGCGCACAAGGCTGCTGGTGCGGCTACACTGAGCAATGGTGTGGTGTCGTGGCCTGATGAAAAGGTGACGCATTCATTTTTCTACTCACAGTCATTCAGTCCGGCTACGACTACGACGCTGAACTGTCTGATGGGGCGTATTGTGGGGAACTTTAGGCTGGAGATTGCCGATAAGGTGCCGGATGGCGTGGCGCGGATGACGGTGGACCTCGGTGTGTCCCCTACTCGATGGGATGTGGCAGGATATGGTGAGAATGCCGTCAGTCGGGTGTCATCGTTTACTCCTGCAGTCGGTTCGTCGCCTACGTTGTCGGTGTTCCTGCTGGCGGGTAGTGAGGAAGAAAAGCAGGATGTGACGGTGACGGCTTATGATGCCACTGACGCGGTGGTGCAGCAGCGGGTGTTCTCTGATGTGCCGATTAGGGCTGGGTATCGCTCGACGTATCGGGGGGAATTTTTCACGGGGGCTATGGCCTCTATGAGTTTCACGGTTAGCGATTGGATGGATTATGAGACGGTGGAGTTTTAATTTTTTCGGCATTAAATGCCGGACAATGGACAAAGTGGTGGCGGTGGCTTTGGCGGTTGCGGTGATGACGGCTTGTGAGAAGCCGATATTGCCCGACGTTGAAACGTCGGGAACGGGGGCTGTGACGCTGGAATTTATGGCAGGCGGAGTGACGCGCTCGGCTTCAGGAATAGGGGCTTATGCCTCGAAGCTGAATGTGCAGCTGTTCGATGAAGACGGGCAGAAGGTTTTCAGTACGGTCAAGACGCAGACGAAGGATGATGATGACTTTGGCACGATGGCGGTTGAGTTGGCTGATGGTGTCTATACCGTTGTGGCTGTGGCTCACTCGTCGGCTCGTTCGGCGACTATCAAGTCGCCGGAGGTCGTGCAGTTCACGGCTCAGGACGGCGAGAAGTTGACGGACACGTTCTGCCATGTGTCGGTGGTCGAGGTGTCGGGTGACAGCCATTCGTTCACGCTGCCCATGTATAGGGCTGTGGCAATGGTGCAGCTTCACCTGACTGACGAGACGCTGCCTTCCGATGTCTGGTATATTAAGGCGGACTATTCGGGCGGGTCTGCCAACGTGAACCCTACAACACTGGAGGGTATCACGAAGTCGAAACAGTCGGAACGCAGGATCAAGAACGACTTGCGCCTGCATCAGTTCTTTACTTTTCCGTATATGAGCGAATCGGGTACGCTGAAGATGACTATATCGGCTACTACTTCGGACGGGACGGTGCTACGTCAACGGACATTTGATGCGGTCCCTGTGGTGAGGAACCGCATCACGACGTATGAAGGAAAGCTGTTCGGGGATGGGGAATGGACGGCCACGCTGTCGGACTTCTCGTTTGTGGTGAATGCGGACTGGGACGGCGAGGTGGTGGTGGGTTTCTGACGTGGTGGTTGCTGGGTGGTTGCAATAACATCACAACATACGGGACGTGTTACTTCAATGCGCCACTTCCTTGTCGGGGTTACTTATTAGTCGGGCTCAGTAAATTGCAGGGGTCCTTTACCTTGAAAAGCGAATGAGCCTTGTACCAAATTTCCTCTGGTTGCTGTCACTCGGAATTGTGTGCAGAGTGCCGTTCCTTCATACCATGATGTTCCAGTTCTGTGTTTAATACGAAGAATGACGTACATGCCAACCATGTCTATACCGTCGAAGAACTTGGGTATGGATGCAATTAAGAATCCTGTGGTCAGTGACCACGACTTACGTCCTGCGATAACATCGGTCCAATCTCCGTTGCTGCGTGAAGAGATAGGAATGGACTCGCATCCCACCTGCAATTCGTCACTCTTGGTGGCTGCTATCGCTTCCCCATTAAGAATTACTATAATGTCGTTTCCTTTTAACATAATTAGAATATATGAAGAATTATTCGTTTAGAGTTTCTGAATTGTGCATGGTCAGGGTTCGCTCGTCGTTCCACGGATCGTAACTGATGGCGGTGATACGGTAGGGGGTACCCTTGAACATCGTCTTTTGCAGATACAGCAGATATTCGGGGTCGGTAGGCATGTCGCCCGGTATGGTGATGCGGATGATGCGCTGGGGCTTGAACATGTACCTATATTCGGGAATATTGTAGCCTATCTGCGGATAGAGCGAATGGGAGTTCAGGAAATAGGGGCTGAATGGCACGTCGATGCTGTCCTCTTCAAGTCCGTCGCCTTTCAGCACTTGAGTATTGCGGTTGACGCCCTCGTACACGTAGTCCGACACGTTGTTGGTGGCAGAATACGACAGACTGACATCTGGAAATGCCACCAGATAGCTCGCTTGGAACAATCCGAGCGAACTCTGCACGATGCTCACCTTCAGCGGAAATACCTGCTCTGTTATTCCATACGATGGAATGTCAAGTGTGAACAACTGGTCGTCGTTCTCTTTCAGCGTCCGCAAGTTTATCTGTGCGGCATTGGCTACCGAGTTTACCCATGTGCCGTCTGACGACAAGTATTTGCCGTTGGCTTCCACTCGGACGTTGGCGACGGACTGGATGATTTCAGGAATATCGGGACATTCCAGTTTCATGTTTTCGCCCCATTTCACTTCGATGCTCAGTTTGGCAGTCTTACCGATGTAACCGAAGAATCCGCACTCCAGCAACACCTCGCCGTTGTTGTAGGTATGTCCCGTCTGCTCGGAGTTGAAGCAGAAGAGTGCCATCTCGCTCAGCGACCCGTTTCCGTATGCTATCAGATAGCCACCCGTGTAGATAGGTCTGCCGTTGGTTGCCGACACGCTGCAAGAATCGCGAACGTATGGCACGTTTACCTCGTCCGTCAGCACGGGAATGTTCGTTGCCAGTCCGTATTTCTGGTAGGCATCGTTGCCCGTCCTGCGCTGGCAGTGCTGGAACGACATGTGGTATTCTACGTTAAAGTCGCCCTCGTAGTTGATTTCCAACTTACGCAATGGGCGCACAGTGCTTGCGACATTATCGACTGCTATCAGATAGCGCGGCGACAAAGCCACTTCGCCCGGATTGTCGATGGTGATGCAACCGCTTGTTCCTACGGCGTAACGCTCGTATTTCTGGAACTGGTTTTTGAAATCGAATCGGCTGAAGACAAGCGCGTTGGCTACCTCGTGCACGATGCAGCCATAGGCATGTGCCAATCCCTCGATGAAATATCCCACTGTCTGCTGGTCGAAGCAGTCGCTCAGCGTCAGCGCGTAACCGTGGACGTTGTCTTCCGACAATGGCGATATGAGCAGGCTGCTGATGGTGGTGGTGAACAGCATCCTGTCAGAGTTGCTGGCTCGCGGGAAATATACATATTGGTAGGGGCTTCCATCCGAGCCTCCCATCTTGCCAAGTGCCTTGTTCAACACGGCTGCCAGCGTGAACTTCTGCGGTGTTGTCTCCTTGTCGAACTCCAAGTCATTGATGATGCCGAGCGGCGACGTGAAGGCTATCTCCATTTCCTCGCCAGGGTTGCCACTGTCGGCATAGTTCACAGTCTTTTCGTATGACTGCGGTTGCAAATATCCCTTGAATATAGGCAGATTACCCCTATATAGTTCTATATATCGGTCGGTCACCGTCGTCGGTATCAGGTCGTCAACATCGGTATCGTCGTATCTTATGAATCGGATATATCCCGTCTTGGCACGCACCACCTGCAACAAGTCTTCGTCGTAGTCCTCTTCCACGTAGAAGGGGTCGGTGGCGGGTGTCAGTTGGGTGGTGTTGCCAGTATAACCGTCGGCAAAGATGGCGAGGCGGTATTGCACCCCGTCCTTCGACGCGAAATCCATCAACCATTTTGCTCCTCTTGCCATATTTAGCTCTTTCGTATTTTACTTGTTACATATTCACCCTTACCACGACGGCGTGAGTTGTTGTTCAATACAAGGCGAATCTGCTCACCCGTGATGGTTGTCTCCAACTGCATCTGTCCGCCGTTTCCACCCAACTGGCTGGCAAGGTTGCCTGCTTGGGCTCGGTTGAGCACTACTTCGCCTGCATTTAGCATAGCGGGAATCTGGTCACCACTGTAGGTGCTGCCTGTTACGATGCCGCCAGCGGCATGGACTACTCCGCCGTTGGCAAATGGAATCACTGATGACGCTGTATTTGCCCATAAAGCAGCTTCTAACGAAATCATGGCGGCGGTATTAGCAGTCAACGCTGTTGTCTGCGTCACTCCTATGATGGTGTTGACAGCCTCTATGACTTGCATCACTCCCTGAATCACACCAATAACGGACTGTATCTCGTCTGGAATGTCTATCCCTATCTTCTCCAGTCCGTCCGTGAGTTGGCTGATTCCGTTGAGGAGCTTCTTGCTTGACTCCAAGGGACTGTCTTTCCTTCCTTCCCGATTTTCTATATTGTTTTTCGCTCGGTTCTGCCCTTCCTCGAAGTCTGCACGGCTCATGAGCTGCTCAGGCGTCAGGTTGGCATAGTGATTCTGTTGCATCATCTCCCAAAGTTTTGAAGGACCTGTGCTCGTGTCACGCAGGCTGTCGGCATTGATGCCTCGGTCGGCTTTGAGGAAGGATGACAGCAGCATGTCCTCTATTGACATACCGCCATACGAACCACGACCGCCAGTTGCACCACCGCCGCCAGTGGCTCCACCTCTCATCAGCTTGCTGACGGTGACGCCCTCTGCACGGTTCATAGTGCGATAGGCTTGCGACTGCATGCTGTATGCCTGGCCTGCCTGCTGTTCGCGTTGCTGTATCAGTTTCACAAGGTCATTATATCGCTGACCGTCCACGCGGAATGTTCCCCATTTGGCAAATTGCTCAAACGGATTGCCACGGGCTACGATTTCACGCCCGCTCTGCATGTCGATGGTGGTATGCTGTTCGCGCCACTTCTGATATTGGTCATATCCCGCCATGCGCTTGTCAAACTCGGCCATCGAGCTTGTGCCTTTGCGGAACTCTTTCAGACTCATGCCAAGCTCTTGCGCCTGACGATTATAAACAGCATCAATGGCTTTTCCTGTCTGCCTGACTTCGTTTCCTACGAGCGTAACGACAGTCTTCATGCCGTTTTGCAGTTGGGCTTCGATACGACGAATCTGGTCGGGAGTCAACAGCTGGCCGTCCTTCATGGAAGCCCTGCGCCCGTCAACGGGTGCGATATAGCGTCCCGTCTGTATCATCATGCGCATTCGCTCGTTCTCCGTCTGTTGGGCGGACATCTTCGGAGCCTGTATGGTTCTCATCGTCCCCAGTCTGTCGAGTTCGTCGTATGCTTTGCGGGCAGCTGTCACTATCTCGTCAATACGTCCGAGATAGCCGCTGATGTCGCCCGTGTTGAGGGCTGTCAGGAATCCTTCATACAGACTCTTGCTGCTGTCAACCACGCGGCCCCATTCATCTACCGTGGCTTCCGAGGCGAAGAAAGCGTCCTTGGCGACGCTTAGCGCACCTTCTGCGGCCTCCAATCCGATATTGAACAGCTTCAGCGCGTCGATATTGATGGTGAACTTCGATGCCAGTCCTTCAAGGAATCCGCTGGATTGCTGGGCTGACTGGCCGTTGTCGTTGAGTGACTGTGTGGCTGTGTCGAGTTGCGCCTTGGCATCCTGTGCGCGTTGCTTCAGCGTTTCAAGACTGGCAGCGAGAGCCTTTCCGCCCTCGTCGGCTTTCTCCACGTCGTTCAACTGGTTATAAACTACCTTCAGTTCTTTATAGGTGTTTGCCAGTTCGCGCACCTGTCCGCTGGCCGAACGGCTCTTGGTCTCCATGCTGCCCAGGGCTTTGATATAGTCCAGTTCTGCCTTCTCCAGTCCCGTCAGATCGCCACCGCCCTTGTGGGCTACGTCTGCCAGGTGGCGGATGCCCTCGGCTGCTTTTTTCAGCTTGGCATCGTACTCTGAACTCTCGACTTTTAACTTAAGTATGCTGTCTGCCATATATCTTTATTTTTTATGTTTCACCTCTTGCGATGGCTGCTGCTTCGATTTCTATCATTTCCGCGATGTTGGCAGCTGCATTGGCCATTGCCGACTCTGCCGACGACATGAACCAGTTGCGGGCTGCTATCGAACCACGGTTGCCCGTGCGCGACTTGTCTCCCCGATGTATGCGGGTTGTGAGGCTGTCATATCGGGAACGGTTGCCCTTGATGGTGTTGCGGAAACCGATGACGCGGGTCTTCGTTCCACTATTGACGAAGCGCAGGATGAAGCCACGGTCGAGCGGTGCATAGCCCATGATTTCTTGTGTACGTTGTGAGCGTGGACGGCGGTTGCCGCCACGTTGTCCTGATGTAAGTTTGCGCGGTGGCTCGTAACTGTTAGAGCCGTGCGCCTTCGTGCCGTTCAGAATGTTGATATTACCGCCCAGCACTTTCTCATAGACAGAGGTACGGATGGACTTGATGGCTCCTCGCGGGTCACTCTCCAGCGGCGAACTGGCCATCACGTCGCGGCGAGCTTCGTACAATGCTTCACGGATATGCTGCTGTATCACCTTCCGCATTTTGGGGTCGGTGCTCATGGCAGCCCGTAGGTTCTGCTCCTGGTTGCTGATGATGGTGTCGTCGATTACTAATGCCATATTGAAAAACCCGCTTAGTGGGCTGTTCTCACTAATCGGGTTTAATGTAGTCAGGGGTTTACCTGTTTTTCTCTGGCTGCATTGATGGCGTCCATATCTGCCTGCAATTCGTCGATGTCTTCCTGACTGATGGGCATGGTGGGTGTCTGCTCCCACGGGAACTTGATCCATTCGGTGACAAGCGGGATGGGGTCTTTTGAGCCCATGCAGAAGCGGGCGTTGTAGGCCACGAGGCGGGCTTGCTCCCATCCTGCGTGGTGGCGGTTGTGGTAGCCGCGACTGATGAGCAGTATCTGGCAGTAAGTGAGCCGGTAGAGGTAGTCGTGCCAGTTGATTCCAATCTCGCCCACGAACATCTGGAACATGTCGTGGGCGGTACTCAGTTTTTTGGCTGTTCGCCTTTGTCGGTTGTGGGTTTATCGAGTTCCACCACGTCGGGCACGTTGTACCACGCTGCACGCAGTTTGCCGATGGTGCCTACGAGATTGGTTATCTCCTCGGACGATGCCTTGTAGAGAATGTCCTTGCTTGTGACGGGTGGTTTCTTGTCTTCGCAGTCGTAGGCGGCAACGATGCCAGCCAGTGCCAGTTTTATGTAGTCGTCGAGCGTAGCGGCTGGCGGTTCTGCTTTGGTGACTTTGCCGTTCTCGTCGCGCTCCAGGACGGTGGGCAGGAATACTTGTGAGGATTTTTCGGCAATGGTCTCGTAGCCGGTCTCAGTAGCGGCGCAGTACATGATTTTTACCTTCTTGCCGCAAAGGGTTATTGTCTCAATTTTGTTCATAGTTTCTTGGGGTTTAAATTTGGGCTGCAATGGCTTTGCAGCATACTTAAAAGCGGGGGCGGTGATTGCCGCCCTCCGTGTTTACTTATCACCGCTGGTCTTGGCGACGGTCTTGGTGCCGCTTCCCGGCACGATAGGGCCATAGCCGTTCAGCGTGTAGTTGTATTGGGCGTTCTGCTTGTTCTGTGCCTGAATCTGCAGGTTGGTACACTTGCACTCGCCGTGGGCGATTTCCTCCACGACTGTGCGGTTGTTCGTGCCTTCCATCACGCAGATACGCCAGTAGAGCAGCTGGTCTTTTACCCACGATTCGAGGTCGTTCAGTCCGTTGGCACCCGTCAGCAGCGCGTCGTTGGTGGTGAGCACCAGTCCGCTGCCGGTGATGTCGTAACTGAGTCCCGTCACGTCGTACTCCAGAGCGTCGCCCGTGGTATCTTTCGTTGAACTCTCTTCCGTCTGTGCAGAGCCGTGTAGGGCCATCTGCTTGGCGGCTGCAATAACCTTTGTCGGGTTGCTGGTAGTGGCCAGTAAGAGCCTGATGTATTGTCCTTTCTTCATAGTGGCTTAACTGAGGGCTCCCGTTCCCTGAAATTGTAGTGATACGGCGACCGTTTCGCGGTCGTTGAAGTTCATCGTGAAATCATTGAGAAGTGCCTGACCGCTGCGCTTGAAGTTGGCATTTTGTGCCACTCGGTTCTGCGCTCCGGCCGTCTGATCCCAGCCAACAGGCACGGCCTGGGCTGCAATGAAGGTGGAGATAATGGCTCTCAGTGCGGCGGTGTCGCTCTGCTGGGTGTCCACCTGAGCCGACCACTGCGTCGAGACGATGGTCTCTTGGTTGAACATACCCTCGGTGTCCTTCGTGCTATTATCCTCCGCGTTACCTTGTAGGGTGATAGAAGCATTGGTTGCTTCGGGGATGGCTGCCGCGTTCTGGAGCAATCTGAAGTTCTGGCCTTTAATCTTGCTCATAATCGTCTGGTTTGGTGTCACACTGATACGTCAGCTGCTGCCAGTAGCAGGGCTTCAGCGAGTCGTACTGCACGGGCTGTGCCGATAGGGTCATGTCCTCAGGGATGAGCTGGTAGTCCTCGTCGCTGTCGTCGTCCTGATGTTCGCGGAAATATTCGCGCAGGGTCTTGCGGACGATTCGTGCCAACTCGCCCAACTTCGGGCGCGTCTCGGCAGCTATCTCGATGCCTATCTGCACTTGGTCGCTGTCTGCCTCGAAGTCGTCGTCTTTCGTCGCGTCCTGATTGTTCAGGCCGTCGAAGGAGACGATGACGTAGGGCAGCGGGGCGTTGTCGGCATCCTCGTCGGGCAGTGCGATGGCGGTGTTGTAAACGTCGCCGGCAGGCAGTGACGCGATGAGGGCTGCATTCGAGCGCAGGGCCTTGACAAAGATGGCATCGGTGATGAGACTCATTGTTGTTTCGGTGTGACTGGTTAGAAAATTAGCTGACGGGCCTCACGGCCTTTGCTGTTGCATCGGGGAGTCCCGCCAGCCGACTTCAAGTAACTATGAACGTGAGAGATTTAGTTTCCGATCTCGTTAGAAGATACGGGATCGACGAGCTTGATGAGCGTAAAGGCCTGCGGAGTGCCGTTGCCGTTGTTCACCTTGCCGGAGAGCTCGGTCAGCGAGTAGTCGGTGGTCATGCCGATAGCAACCGTGCCACGGTCGAAGTTGGCCTGGCTGGTGCCGTCGATGTTGAAGCGGAACTCACCATGCTGCTGCTCTGCCAGATAGCCGAAGTGACCGATACCGATGTAGCGGGCGGTTTCCTTGGTGGCTGCGCCCTGCTCGCTGATAGTATAGTCGATGTAGGGAGACACGACGTACTTGTAGCCCAAGCACAGGCCGTTCTCGATGGCAGTACGCTCGCCGGTAGAGCCAGGGATGAGAGCCTTGAACTTCAGGTCAACCTCAGTCACCTTGTCCATGATGAACACGGGGTCGCCCTCGAAGCCGAGGTCATACATCTTGGCAGCCTCCTTGGCGAGATTCTTGGGAAGGTTCTCGTCGTTGGTCAGCTCTACTACATTCACCTTTGCGAACGGACCCTGAATCGGGGTGTAATCGCCGTGAGCATACACGTGGAGAGCACGGAAGATAGCCCAGCCCTTCTGGAACTTGTAGGTGATGAATGCGATGATGTCGAAGGCAGCGTTGTCGATAGCACGGAAGCTCACGGGAACGCTGGCAGCGATACGCTGTGGCAGAGCCTTGATGTTGGCGAAGTTCAGAGCCTGCTCGCCTACCTTGGTCACCTCACCCTCAACGGAGAACACCACGTCGTTGGTGCTGTAGGGGATAATCTCAGTGCCGGTCACACCCATCACCAACTTCAGGTCGTCGGGCAGTTCGATGCCTGCAACCTTTGTGTCGATGATTTCCTTGATGGTCACGGGGATCAATCCACCTGCTTCGAGGTTGGCAATGGTGTTGTTGTCGCCACCGGCATCGCCAGTCACCTTGTTGGCAAGGATGGTTGTTGCGTTCTCGCGCTTCTGTGAGCACTCCTTGATGGTCTCGCGGAGCTTCTTGCCCAGGTCTTCACGCTCACGAATCTGCTCCAGTTCCTTGCCGCTGGCCATAGCCTTGGCACGTGCGCTGAGTCCGGCAGACTCATCAACGAGTGAACGATACTCGGCAGACTCAGCCTCGGTGAAGAGGATGTTGCCATTGTTTGCCTCACGAGACTTCTCTTCCATCTCGTTCATGCGATTCATGATAGCGAGTTGACGCTCCTGAATCTGGGTCTTTGTCATTTTTTCCATGATAAAAACGTTTTTATGAGTTAATAATTAAGTGATTCCAGTATATCGTCGTTGATGCGACGGGCTTGGTAGCGCAAGCGCATAGCCTGCTGTTCGCGGAAACGCTGCTCCTGCTCTTCGAGCTGACGCTGCTCTTCCT
>CAMHIM010000030.1 GCA_946185225.1 uncultured Prevotellaceae bacterium | reverse complement strand
AGCCCGCTACAAGGAGAACAAGAACAATCCCAAGAAGCAGAGCGGACTGGCAGCACGTCTGGAGGCCATGCAGAAACAGGCTGAAGAACTACAACGTCAACGTCAAAACCAAAGAAAATGAGCAGGACCTTCCTATCGGGCCTCATAGCCCTTACAACCATTCTTACACCTTGTAAAACAACCGCTGCGCAGGAACAAGTGAACATCGGAAAACAGCACATCACCGTCAAGGACGGCCGCATGACCCCTGAAACCCTATGGGCCATGAGCCGCATAGGAGCCTACACCGCATCGCCTGACGGGAAGCACATCGTCTACCAGGTAGGCTACTACAGCGTCAAGCACAACAAGAGCCACCAGGTGCTGTGGGTCATGAATGCCGATGGCACCAACAAGAAACAGCTGACCACATCAGCCAGGAACGAGACGGACGCCGCATGGCTGGACAACGAGACCATCGCATTCCTCTCCGACGGCGACATCTGGACCATGAAACAGGACGGCACCAGCCGCAGTCAGTTGTCGAAAACCAACGGCAAGGTGGAAGGTTACAAGTTCTCGCCTGACAGGAAGAAGATAGTCATCCTCAAGTCCATCCCCTTCCACGAGATTATCAAGGAGAACCCCAAAGACCTCCCCAAGGCTTCAGGACGACTGGTGACCGACCTCATGTACCGCCACTGGGACCACTATGTGGAAAGCATACAGCACCCCTTTGTCGCCGATGTGACAATGGACAATGGTCAATGGACGATGGTCAATGATTCCGAAGTAGACATCCTGGAGGGCGAACCCTATGAGTGCCCCATGGAACCCTTCGGAGGCATCGAACAGCTCGACTGGAGCACCGACTCCAAGCAGGTGGCCTACACCTGCCGCAAGAAGACAGGATTACTCTACAGCATATCCACCGACTCAGACATCTACCTGTATAATATAGGTACGCGGAAAACACGCAACCTCTGCAAGCCCGATGACTACAAGGCTCCTAAGGTAGACCCCACCACGACCCTGCGTGTACAGGCCGTTAACAGCGAGGAGAACCTGAAGAACCTGCCCGGCTACGACCAGAACCCTAAGTTCTCACCTGACGGACGATATGTTGCCTGGCTATCTATGGAGCACGACGGCTATGAGTCTGACCGCCAGCGGCTGTGCTGCTACGACCTGCAGACAGGCGAGAAGACATTCCTCACGGAATCCTTCGACTCTAACGTTGACGACTTCTGCTGGACGCCCGACTCCAAAACCATCTACTACATCGGTGTATGGCACGCCACAGAGAACCTCTACCGCACCAACCTGAAGGGAGAGGTAAAGCAACTGACGGACGACTGGGCCGACTTCGGCTCACTCCAAATGCTTGACTCCAAACGGCTGCTCATGGAGCGTCACTCCTACACCGCTGCGGCTGACCTCTACGTGGTTACGCCCGGAAAGGATGCGAGAAGCACCAAGAAAGAACAGATTACCGAGGAGAACAAGGCCATCTTCGACCAATTGGGCAAGCCTACCGTACAACAGCGATGGGTGAAGACGACGGACGGGAAGAAAATGCTCACCTGGATTATCCTCCCGCCTAACTTCGACGAGAACAAGAAGTACCCCACCCTGCTCTTCTGCGAGGGCGGACCGCAGAGTCCCGTCAGCCAGTTCTGGTCCTATCGCTGGAACTTCATGATTATGGCCTCACAGGGCTATATCATCGTTGCACCTAACCGTCGCGGACTGCCCGGCTTCGGCAAGGAGTGGCTCGAGGAAATCTCAGGCGACTGGACAGGACAGTGCATGCAGGACTACCTGTCAGCCATTGACGATGCAGCACAGAACCTCCCCTATGTTGACAAGGACCGTCTGGGAGCCGTCGGCGCCTCGTTCGGCGGTTTCTCCGTCTACTATCTGGCCGGTCACCATGACAAACGCTTCAAGTGTTTCATCGCACACGACGGAGCATTCAACCTGGCAGCCATGTATCTGGAAACCGAGGAGAACTGGTTCTCCAACTGGGAGTACGACGAAGCTTACTGGCACCGTCCACAGATGCCAAATGCCAAGAAGACATACCACGACTCGCCACACAAATACGTAGAGAACTGGGACACGCCCATCCTCTGTATCCACGGCGAGAAGGACTACCGCATCAACTACACACAGGGCATGCAGGCCTTTAACGCCGCCCGCATGAAGGGCATTGAGGCGCAACTGCTCATCTTCCCTGACGAGAACCACTGGGTGCTGAAGCCCCAGAACGGCATCCTATGGCAGCGCACCTACTTCAACTGGCTTGACCGCTGGCTGAAGTAATACTAGACAGACTAGAAATACTAGAAAAAAACGAAAAAATAATGTCACAAGCAATCCAAAAGACCCTTCGCGACTCCGCCGCTATGCGGTGGACCGCTCTGCTGCTGCTGGCCCTGGCTATGTTCTGCAGCTACATCTTCATGGACATCCTCTCACCCATCAAGGACCTCATGCAGGAGACCCGCGGCTGGGACTCTACTGCCTTCGGCACCATGCAGGGCTCAGAGGTGTTCCTCAACGTCTTTGCCTTCTTCCTCATCTTCGCCGGCATCATCCTCGACAAGATGGGGGTTCGCTTCACCGCCGTCCTCTCGGCTGCCGTCATGCTTGCCGGTGCCGTCATCAAGTGGTATGCCGTCAGCGAATCGTTCATGGGAAGCGGACTGGAGACATGGTTTACCCAGAACCTGAACTACATA
Source organism: uncultured Prevotellaceae bacterium (assembly GCA_946185225.1). Taxonomy (GTDB): domain Bacteria; phylum Bacteroidota; class Bacteroidia; order Bacteroidales; family Bacteroidaceae; genus Prevotella. The sequence goes on along the minus strand of CAMHIM010000030.1, from coordinate 19,032 downwards.
CCCCTCTTCGACGAACTGGGGGTTTCGCCTTTCTATGAGGGAATGCCCGCCTCGGCTAAGTTCGCCGCCTGTGGCTTTATGATTTTCGGCTGCGGCTGTGAGATGGCCGGCATCACCGTCAGCCGTGGTATCGTGAAATGGTTCAAGGGACGCGAGATGGCTCTGGCTATGGGCAGCGAGATGGCACTCGCTCGTCTGGGTGTGGCAACCTGCATGATTTTCTCGCCTTTCTTCGCCCGTCTTGGTGGCAGCGTCAGCGTCAGCCGCTCGGTAGCTTTCGGTGTGGTACTGATGTGCATCGCACTCATCATGACCATCGTCTACTTCGTGATGGACCAGAAACTCGACACACAAACTGGCGAGGCAGAAGAGAAGGACGACCCGTTCAAGGTCAGCGACCTCGGTAAGATTCTTTCGGACAGCGGCTTCTGGATTGTTGCCCTGCTCTGCGTACTCTACTACTCTGCCATCTTCCCCTTCCAGAAGTATGCCGTCAACATGCTGCAATGCAACCTGTCGCTCACCGCGCCCTCTGCCGACTCGTTCTGGGCACAGCCCGATGTCACCATCGTACAATACATCATCATGTTGGTGGTGGCGGCAACAGGTTTCGCCTCCAACTTCCAGAAGAAGGCTGCACTCAAGTACGGACTGCTGGCCGTAAGTATCCTGTCGCTCATCACCTATTGTTATATGGGCTACATGCGCCAGTCGGCAGAGTCCATCTTTGCCGTATTCCCCCTGTTGGCTGTGCTCATCACCCCGATTCTCGGCTCCTACGTCGACCATAAAGGCAAGGCTGCCTCCATGCTTGTGCTGGGGTCCCTGCTGCTCATCGCCTGTCACTTGACATTTGCCTTTGTCCTGCCGCTCTTCAAAGAGTCTGCCGTTGGAGGCATCATCATTGCCTATGTGACCATCCTTGTGCTGGGTTCCTCGTTCTCGCTGGTGCCCGCCTCCCTGTGGCCAAGCGTTCCCAAACTGGTAGATGCCAAGGTCATCGGCTCTGCCTATGCCCTCATCTTCTGGATTCAGAACATCGGTCTCTGGCTGTTTCCGCTGCTCATTGGCAAAGTGCTTGATGCCACTAACCCCGGAGTCACCGACCCCACACAGTTCGACTACACAGCACCGCTGGTGATGCTTGCCTGTCTGGGTGTGGCAGCCCTGTTGCTGGGCTTCGTGCTGAAAGCCATTGACAAGAAGAAAGGACTCGGGTTGGAAGAACCCAACATCAAAGACTAACTGACATATGAAAAAGATTGGTTTTGACAACGACAAGTATCTCAAGATACAGTCGGAACACATCCGCGAACGCATTGCCCAGTTCGACGGAAAACTCTATATGGAACTGGGCGGCAAATTGTTCGACGACCATCATGCCTCGCGCGTCCTGCCTGGTTTCAAGCCTGACTCGAAGCTGCGCATGCTGGCACAGCTGCGTGACTCGATTGAAATCATCATCGTCGTCAGCGCCGAGGACATAGAGCGCAACAAGGTACGTGCCGACCTAGGTATCACCTACGACGAAGACGTGCTGCGACTGCGCGAGGAGTTCATGAACCGCGACTTCATGGTCGGCTCCGTTGTCATTACTCACTACAACGGCCAGCATGCAGCTGACCAATTCCGCCATCGGCTGGAACGCATGGGCATCCGCTCCTATGTCCACTACCTCATTGACGGATATCCCCACAATGTCGAGCTGATAGCTTCTGACGGCGGCTTCGGCATGAACGACTACGTGGAGACCTCACGCGAACTGGTCATCGTCACCGCCCCAGGACCTGGCAGCGGCAAGATGGCCGTCTGTCTGTCCCAGCTGTACAACGAGAACAAGCGCGGCATCCGTGCCGGATATGCCAAGTTCGAGACGTTCCCCGTATGGAACCTGCCGCTGAAGCACCCCGTCAACATTGCCTACGAGGCTGCTACAGCCGACCTAAACGATGTCAACATGATTGACCCATTCCATCTGGAAGCTTACGGGAAAACCGCCATCAACTATAACCGAGACATTGAGATATTCCCGGTTCTCAATGCCCTGTTCGAAGGCATCTATGGGGAGAATCCCTATAAGTCGCCGACAGATATGGGAGTCAACATGATAGGCTTCTGCATCTCCGACGATGACGTCTGCTGTCAGGCTTCGCGCGACGAGATTATCCGCCGCTACTATACCGCCACCAACAAACTGGCAGACGGGGCCGACAATGAGAATGAGGTCAACAAGATTCTGATGCTCTTCAATCAGGCCAAGCTGACGACAGCCTATCGGCGCGTTACTGTGGCTGCCAATGCACGAAAAGAGGAAACCGGACAGACCTCGGCCGCCATCGAACTTTCTGACGGAACCATCATTACAGCTAAGTCCACCCCCCTACTGGGATGTTGCGCTGCCCTGCTGCTCAATGCCACCAAACACCTGGCCGGCATCGACCATGAAGCCAAGCTGATACCCCAGAGCATGATTGAACCCATCCAGAAGACCAAGATTGAGTATCTGGGCGGCAGAAACCCCCGTCTGCATACCGACGAGGTGCTTGTTGCCCTTAGCGTCTTGTCTCCAAGCGACGAGAACTGCCGGCATGCCCTGGAGCAACTGCCACAGCTGCGCGACTGTCAGGTTCACTCTACCGTGATGCTCTCTGAGGTTGACCGGAAAATCTTCAAGAAACTCGGCTGTGGACTCACCTGCGACCCTGTAAAGAAACAATAAAGGGAAGCAAAACGACAGGTGCTCCGTAAGATGAGCGAAGACATCCGACACAGACTCAACGATTCTGCCATAGCCCGATGGACCGTGCTGTTCATTGTGGCTACGGCCATGATGATGGGCTACTTTGTCAACGATGTCATGTCGCCTTTGGAGACCTTGCTGGAACTGCCCCGCTCACAGGGAGGTTTGGGATGGACACCCGCCGACTATGGTTTCTTCTCCGGAAGCGGGAGTTTCATCAATGTATTCCTGCTGATGCTCTTCTTCTCAGGAATCATCCTTGACAAGATGGGCATCCGTTTCACGGGGACACTGGCCTGTTCACTCATGTTGCTGGGTACGGCCGTCAAATACTACACCGTTGTGGCGGCTCCAGAGGGTGAAGTCTTTGGACTACCTATGACGGTAGCATCGGCATCCCTGGGCTTCGCCGTATTCGGTGTAGGATACGAGATGACGGGCATCACCGTCTCAAAAGCAATGGTGCGCTGGTTCACCGGCCACGAACTCGCATTAGCGATGGGCATTCAGTTGGCTATGGCCAGACTGGGCACCGCTGCCGCACTCAGTCTCTCTGCCCCGATGGCACGCCACTTTTCACTCAGCACTCCCCTACTGGCTGCCTTGTCATTCCTACTGATAGGCTTGCTCTCGTTCCTCGTGTTCTGTGTTATGGACCGCCGTCTAAATATTCCCAGCCAGACTATCATGAATAGTTCGGCCTGTACTACTGGCAATGACGACGAGTTCCGCTTCGCCGACATCGGCATCACGCTACGTAACCCCGGTTTCTGGCTGATTACACTCTTCTGTGTCCTATTCTACTCGGCGGTGTCGCCCTTTCTGAAATTCTCCACTCGCCTAATGGTCATGAAGTACGGCGTCGACACAGACATTGCCGGATTCTTCTCCAGCATTGCCCCCTTCGGCACCATCCTGCTGACACCGCTGTTCGGGTTATTCTATGACCGTTTCGGCAAAGGTGTCACGCTGGTCATCACCGGTGCGCTGCTGCTGACAACTGTCCACTTCGGCTTCTCACTACCCGTCCATTCGGTAGCCTTCGCCATCATACTCATGGTAACACTCTCCATTGGCTACTCCCTGGCTCCCGCCGCCCTATGGCCCTGTGTACCCAAGATTATACCGCTGAAATGCCTAGGAACCGCCTATTCAATGATTTTCTTCATCCAGAACTTCGGTCGTGCAGTCATCCCCATGTTCGTAGGTAAGGCCAACGAGAGTGACCCCACCTACACCACCTCCATGCTTATCTTCGGCTTCACCGCCCTGGGAGCTACACTCACAGCAGTCCTCTTGCTTGTTGTTGACCGCAAGAAAGGGTTCGGACTGCAGAAACCGAACATTAAGGGCCAGTAAGCCAGACGCTATAGGGGTTCCGCCGCCTCCCCCCAACAAAACCTTGCACATTACATTTAACTGCCCGATGGTGCAGATGATGAACAATGTTACAGAGTTGGCAGACAAATACAAGCAAAAGTTCTCGAATTAGTGGGGAGAAACAACATTAAAATATGATTGTTTGCTAAATGTCTTAGCATATTATTCCAAGTTTGGATAAAAATAAGTAACTTTGTAGCATTAACAACAGAATATCCACTATGGACAAGAAAATCAATCGCCGACGGCGACCGATTTGGAGGCAGAGAACCAATATGTGTTTGGCAGAGCAATTGGGTTGCGCCCTATTACAGTATCAAAATAGTGTACTAACTCGTCACAACCTCCACTGGAGATGCTGAGGAAAGAAATAGCCGACGAAACAAACTATCCTGCATTCGTAGTGATGTCAGACAAGAAGATTTGGTTCTTGGCCCAGAGGATGAGGAAGATAACGAGGATTGAGTCTCTGGTATATCTTCTCAAAATAGTTACTCAAACCAGAAGCGAGATACAAGCGGCAGATGGTCACTATAGCCACCATGGTAACGGGGACCAATATAGGTACGGCGGGGCTTTACTCCGCCGTACTTTTCGTCATTCTCCAGGAGAAAGGGCTGGTCGTTAACGTGAGTCCCTGCATGACGATAAAAAAGCGCATCGCTGACAAGTATGTGGTCTATGGCTTCCCAGTCACCCTGATAGCGATAGGTTGCCTTCGCCCCGTGACTGCCCTTTGCCCCGACTGTCAGGTCATAAAGTCCGCCTCGACACAGTTCCCGAAGCATTGGCTCCTCCGGTTTCTCGTTAAGGTCACCCGCCACAAGGATAGCAGCATGGGGCGAATGATTCCTTATCTCGCCAATGGCAGCAAGAAGCGTTCCGGCTACCTGGAGACGATAGTTCCGCGTAGTGCGTGCACCGTCATACTTACTGGGAGCATGCACCACGAAGACGTGCAACGTGTCTCCGCTGCGTAGGCTTCCCTGTACATACAGGATGTCACGAGTAGGTCGCATACCGGCGGGCGTCGCTACCGTCAGCGTCTCGTAACAAACAGGAGAAAACGAGAAGGGGCTATATAGCAAGGCTACATCAATACCACGCGGGTCGTCTGATTGCGTCATCAGGTACTCGTAACCCGCTCCTCGCAATAACGAGCGGCGGGTAAGGTCATGCAGGACGTTGTCGTTCTCTATCTCCACAAGGGCTACCAAATCAGGGATTCCATCTTCTGAACAGGATACTATCGAACGTCCCACCGCATCCAGTTTCCTCCAGTAGCGGTGAGGCGTCCAGCAACGGGTCGCCTCAGGCAGGAACTCTGTATCGTCCTTACCTTCGTCATGAGTATAGTCGAAGAGGTTTTCGCAGTTTAGTTCGACAAGGGTCAAAAAGCCCGATAACAACAGACTCAGGAACATGTGCGTTTGATTTTCCACCCAGTAGCGGCAACGACAATACTGGTTATGGGAGAGAGGTAGTTGAAGAAGCAGAACGGCAGATACGTCAGCGTAGCAACACCAAGCACCGTACTCTGCGTCAGTCCGCAGGTATTCCATGGAACCAGCACCGACGTCACCGTTGCTCCATCCTCACAACTGCGGCTAAGCAAGCGTGACTCATAGCCTTTATCCCGATAAGTATCCTTGAAAATCTGGCTCGACAGCATGATGGAGAGATACTGGTCGGCAAGAACAATGTTACAGAAAAGAGCTGTACCAACAGTAGAAGCCACCAGCGAGGCTACGCCCTTTACAAGACGAAGGATGAGTCGCATAATATCCTGAAGCTGGCCTGTGGCCGTCAAGGTTCCACCGAATGTCTGGGCACAGATAATCAGCCATATTGTCGGCATCATACCCGCCATCCCGCTGGTGCGTACCAGTTCATTGAGCATCGGCACCCCTGTCTCAATGTCCGTACTTCCATAAAGAGCCTGCATCATGCCTTTATACAAAGCCAGAAAGCCTCCACCAGCAGAACCGGATATCGAATGCACCAGCGATGGTTGCACCAGCACCCCCATTACAGCTGCCAGAATTATTGCCAGGAAGAGTACGACCATTGACGGCCACCGACGGGCTATCATTACACCAGTCATTACGGGAACTATCAGCAACCATGGAGAGATGACGAACGTGCGCTGAAGACCATCCATGAACTCCGTCACATTCCCCTGTCCCGACACGTTCATCGTCAGCCCTGCCACCAGGAAAACAGCTGACGAGACAAGAAATGTAGGCACTGTTGTGTAAAGCATGTAACGGATGTGGGTGAATAATGGTGTCCCGGAGACGCTTGAAGCCAACACTGTCGTGTCCGAGAGCGGCGAGAGCTTGTCGCCGAAGTAGGCTCCGGTAATTACCGAACCTGCAATCCAACCATCGTCAAACCCGTGCGCCTTGCCGATGCCCATCAGGGCTACCCCGATAGTAGCCACAGTAGTCCACGAGGAACCGATCATCAGACTCACCAGTGCACAGAGCAGACTACTGCTCACCAAGAACACTTCCGGCCGGATAATCTGCATACCATAATAAATCATTGTCGGCACAATGCCCGACACCATCCACGTACCACCGATGGCACCTATCAGCAAGAGAATGATGATGGCGGGCGCACAACTGGCAATCTTGTCCGTAATACCCTTTTCCAAGTCCTCCCACTTCAGCCGTTTGCTGAAGTGACCTACCAGCACACTCACCGCAGACGCTACTAACAGCGACACCTGACTGGCACCATCCAATGTTGCGTTGCCGAAAACGGCAACGCAACACGCGATGAGTACTATCAGTACGATGAATGGGATGAAACTCACAATGAAAAATTATATACAACGAGTTAACAGACCTTTTCCAGTCGTTTCATCATAGCAAACATGAATACGGCAGCCACGAGGCAGACACCGAGGAATACGCCCCAGCACATCCACAGAGGAACAGCTCCCCATAGCAGTCCGCCGACAACGACAAGCTGGTTACCGATAGCCGTGGCAACAAACCATCCGCCCATCATCATTCCCTTATACTTCGGAGGAGCAACCTTCGAGACAAAGGCGATACCCATTGGCGATAGCAGTAGCTCACCAAAGGTAAGAATCAGATAGGTTGTAATGAGCAGGTTGGGCGTCACATCGGCCACATGCTGGGCAACAGGCTCACCATCGGCTCCCATCACCGTCTGTGGCATAGGCAGACCAAAGGAAAACACCATCATCAGAGCATAGGCAGCAGCGGCCACAATCATGCCATAAGCAATCTTACGAGGTGCAGAGGGTTCCTTGCCCTTTGCAGCCAGCGAACCGAAAATTGCCATCGATACCGGTGTCAAGGCTACTACGTAGAAAGGGTTGAACTGCTGGAAGATAGGTGCAGAGACTGCTACAGAACCCTCCACCATACCATATTTCCACACCAGAAGTGCAACAGCCACAATAATGACGACCGCGGCGATGCCTTTACCTTTGGCAGTCTTACTCTGGAAGAGCGAAAAGCCTGCATAGACGATGAAAATAACCAGTACCAGATTCCACACGTCGAAGCACATGCTCTGAAGGCCTTCTGCTGACTGTGCCGTGAACTCATCGGCGAAGTAGGTCAGCGACAGGCCGTTCTGATGGAAGGCCATCCAGAAGAAAATGACAACGGCGAACACCAGACACAAGGCGACGATACGCTGCTTTGTCTCTTCCTTCGACAATTCCGGCTCGTTGCTGACAGCATCTGCCTTGACTGCGTTCTTCTTCGTGCCACCCTCCGTGTGACGGAACGTACTACGGAAGATATAATAGATGGCAATGGAGATGATTAGCGATGCACATGCCACAGCAAACGAGAAGTGGTAAGCATCATTCGACGAATAGCCCAGTGCCGTCTCGGCATACTCCTTGATCTTGATGGCTGCCGTCGGAGCGAACAGAGCACCAATATTGATAGCCATATAAAAGATAGAGAATCCTGAGTCGCGCTTGGCAGCATACTTCGGATCGTTATACAAGTCACCTACCATCACCTGCAGGTTACCCTTGAAGAGTCCCGTACCGAAACCGATGAGTAGCAGGGCGCACAGCATCACGACAAGAGCCATGTTACCACCGCCAAGGGGTACAGAAAGAAGCAGATAGCCCGCAAACATGATAAGGATACCTGTCGTCACCATCTTGCCGAAGCCGAACTTGTCGGCCAGCATACCGCCGAAGAGGGGGAAGAAGTAGACAAACATCAGGAATGAGCTGTAGATAGTACCAGCCATTGCGGGTGTCAGACCATAGTTAGCACGCAGGAAGAGCGCAAAGACGGCCAGCATCGTGTAATAACCGAAGCGCTCACCAGTGTTGGCCAGAGCCAGTGCATAAAGACCTTTGGGTTGTCCTTCGAACATAGTAATAAGTTTTAAGTTATTTAAGACTGAATAATTATTTTACTTGATATTGGTGTCCTTTGACCTAAGAATGTCAAAAAGATAAATCATCTTCACCGACAGGGTGTTCAGATTAGACCGTGCAAAGTAATCGTGCTTTGAATTACCATAGATATCGCCCAGCCCGTAGTAGTAACGCACATCGAGGAGGATGTGTCCAAGATGGCTGTTGGAGAACTCCAGTCCGATGCCCGCAGTGATGCCGTAGTCGAACTGATGCTCAACAGGCATATCGTACTGTGCGATAATGCCCGACGTCCGCTCTTTCATATTGGGATTAGCAGTATCAAAGGTAGCCTCGGCCTTTTCGCTGAGAAAGAAGCCTACCTGGGGGCCTGCCTGAAAGAAGAACTGCAATCCGTTGCGTTCACGCCCCCACCCCAATCGTGCCAGCAAAGGCACCTGCAAGTATGTGAGTTTGCGGGAATAAGCCTCATAGGCATCTCCCTGAATATTGGGAACAGGAAGGTTCTCCAACGTCTGTATGCGTTCCTTCCATCCCGTCTGCACAAGGTTAGCCTCAGCGACGATGGCACATATACTGCTGAAGTACTTCTCACTGGTGTAACGCAACGTAGCACCAAGCGTGATGCCTCCCAGCTGTTCCTGCGGCACCTTGGGTGTAAAACCCACCTGACTGAGCACGTAACCACCTCCCACACCGAAAGCCAGTTCGTTGCGATGTTTGCCAACCTGTGCTGAACTTGCGGTAGCCAGCATGACAAAACACGTAAGGATATGAAGTTTCAGGAATCTCATCCGCTTTACTTGTTGAGAATCTCCACCCGATGGTCAGACGTATAGTGCACCAGCAGCAACGTACGGTTCTGTAGACCTCCGACTCCCATCCGTTCAAACTGGAGCGGCGACTGGAGAGCCTGATAGCTGACGCTTCCCTTCTCACCGACAAAGCTCTTACCCTGTTTCCGTAGCCCTTTTACGAAAAACATCGTGTGGTCGAATCCTGCCACTGCAAAGCGCTGTGCTGCGTTCATCATGTCCTGATGGAAGTTCCATCGATACTTTGTCTGAAAGCGTGCACTCTGTGGGCTGAGAGGGTTCAGATAATAAGGTGTCGGTATATAAACGCCATACTTATAGAAATGCTCCGTCTGCGTAGAGGTATATCCCAGCCACTCGGAATAGCCGTATAGCGTCACCAGGACACTGGGGTTGTTCATCGTAAGATTATCCAGCTTTGCAAAGGCTACGCTAAGTTCCTGGGAGCGTCCTGTATTAAGAACGACTACGTTTGACTGCGTCCTGCTGAAAGCCTTCATAAAGTTTGTCTCAGTCGACTTCAGACTGGTCAGACTGTAAGACATGCCATCGGTTTCCAGTTGTCGGCGCAGTCCAGAAGTAAAAGCCCCCTTGGTACTGGTAGAGTCACCACAGTCGACAATGACGATATGATGGTCACTGAACTGACTGACAAACCGCGAGATGGCGGCATTGTTCAGAGCCGTAGCCGACTGGTACACCTGAAAGATGTGCTGGTTGGTGAGCAGCTGGGGCGCATTGATGGAGAAGGGCACCACCAATTTGATGTCGTGCTTCTCGACGAAGTCCGACATCTCAGCCATCTGTGCCGAGTAGAGAGGTCCCAGTATCACGTCCATCTGCGCTGCATCAGGATCTGCCAGGATGTGGCCTACATCAGCGTCTTCCGCCATATTCCACGTATGAACGCTGATGCTTACTCCTTCTTTTTTCAGGCTGTCACAAGCCATCAGCACCCCTCGGTAGTACTCCACCATGCGGCGTCCGTCACCGTTGACATCGTGCAGTGGGAGCATGACCCCAAGCCTGACGGGGCGATTCGTGATACCATTCACCTGCGGTACAGGCGGCGCAGCAATGACCGGATTTTCCGTCACTGGTGCGGGAAAGGGAATGAAGATGTACGTTCCTTTCTTCAGTTGATAGTCAGGAGCCTCCATTTCCGGATTGGCCTTCTTCAGTTCCTCAATGGAGATGCCGTATTCCCGTGCGATACCAAATACTGTTTCCTTTTTCTTTACTTTATGTATCTCGCGCCATTTATTACTCTGAGCATAGGTCATCGATGACACAAAAGCCATAATAGCCGACACGAAAAGAACTTTCCCAAAAAACTTCATATGCATTTCTTTCTGTCATTGACGGGGCAAAGTTACGAAAATTTGGGAATACGACATCGCTTTTTATGAAGTTTCTTTCGTTGTATAGAGAAAAATGCCTACCTTTGTAGGCTAAATTTGCTTTGTTTATGAAACTTCGTACTATCATATTTGCATCCCTACTGGGCAGTTTTCCTCTTTTTTCCCAAGCTCAGTCAGTAAGTCCTGTTGTCGTCTGCATCGTTGACGGCGAAGAGACTGAGTCCACTGACATCGACAATGGGGAGGCACCCTTAGAGGCAGTTTTCAAGGCCAATCCGAGCGACATGGAAGGTCTCACACCGACCTATGAATGGCACTTCCGCAAAGCAGGCAGTCAGAGTGACTTTCTGGTACGCTACGAAGAAGAGACGCACTATCGTTTCACGGAGTCGGGTACTTTCAGCGTAGTACTGAAAGTGAGTTTCCCCTCCACGGAGGATGCCGAAGTAGAGCCAACGACTATCCGCGTGGTCATCAGCGAGAGCAAGCTGGAGTTTCCCAATGCTTTCTCTCCCAACGGCGACGGCATCAACGATGTCTACAAGGCCAAGGAGGGCTACAAGAGCATCGTCTCGTTCCACGCTGCCATCTACAACCGCTGGGGTCAGAAGCTCTTCGAGTGGAGCGACCCCGCCCAGGGCTGGGACGGTAAGTTCAAGGGGCATGACGTCAAGGATGGCGTTTACTTTGTCCACGTAACGGCGAAAGGTGCCGACGGTCATCAATATAACATCCGCAAGGATGTAAACCTGCTGCGGGGTTATACCGAGCGTAACTCCCAATAAAATCATCACCTCCCCTACTCCACACACACCAGATGAAAGACAGTATCTGCGTCTATGGCGCCCGCGTACATAACTTGAAGAACATCGACGTCGAGATACCGCGTCAGTCGCTGACCGTCATCACCGGTCTTAGCGGCAGCGGAAAGTCGTCGTTGGCCTTCGATACTATCTTCGCTGAAGGCCAACGTCGTTACATCGAGACGTTCTCAGCCTATGCACGCAACTTTCTGGGAGGCATGGAGCGTCCAGACGTTGACAAGATTACAGGTCTCTCGCCGGTCATCAGCATTGAACAGAAGACAACGAACAAGAATCCCCGTTCCACGGTAGGAACGACCACAGAGGTGTACGACTACCTTCGACTGCTGTTTGCACGTGCGGGCAAGGCCTACAGCTATGCAACGGGCGAGCCCATGGTGAAATATACTGAGGAGAAGGTGCTCGAGATGATACTCCACGAGTACGCCGGCCGCCGGATACTTATCCTTGCCCCACTGGTTCGCAGCCGCAAAGGCCACTACCGTGAGCTGTTTGAGCAAATGCGGCGCAAGGGCTACCTTAACATCCGCGTCGACGGTGTCCTGCAGGAAATCAGGCAAGGCATGAAGGTGGACCGCTACAAGAACCACGACATCGAAGTGGTCATCGACAAACTGGAGGTCACCCCCGACAGTTCTTCCTCCGAAGAGCGTCTGAAGCGTTCTGTACAGATGGCCATGAAACAAGGCGATGGTTTGCTGATGATACAGGACAAAGACAGTGGAGCGGTAAAATATTTCTCTCGCCGCCTCATGTGTCCCACGACAGGCATCAGCTACAACGACCCTGCTCCCAACAATTTCTCGTTCAACTCCCCGCAGGGAGCCTGCCCCCACTGCAAAGGTCTCGGAGTCATCAATGAGATAGACATGCAGAAGGTCATCCCCACCCCCGACGTAAGCATCTACGACGGCGGTATCGTTCCTTTAGGGAAATACAAGAACTCCATGATATTCTGGCAGATAGAGGCCATACTGAACAAGCACGGCTACGACCTGAAGACCCCCATCTCCGAGTTGTCAGAGGAGTCAATGAGCGAGATTCTATACGGTTCTCTGGAGAACGTGCGCATCAACAAGGAACTTGTCCACACATCGAGTGACTACTTCGTGACGTTCGACGGCATCATCAAGTACCTCCGTCAATTGCTGGAGAGCGATGACACCCCGCGCACAGGTTCACCGACGGGCCTCTCCGCAGGCCAGAAGTGGGCCGACCAGTTTATGGCTGAGACCGTATGTCCGGAATGTCATGGTCAGCGACTAAACCGCGAAGCGCTGTCGTTCCGTGTGGACGACAAGAACATCAGCGAACTTGCCGCGATGGACATCAGCGAATTGCGGCAGTGGCTGGACGACGTCCCTCTGGACGGTCAGCAGCAGCAGATAGCCTCTGAGATACTGAAGGAGATTCGCACCCGTCTTGACTTCCTGCTGGAGGTCGGGCTCGACTACCTCTCCCTGAACCGTCCCTCCGCATCGCTGTCGGGCGGCGAGAGCCAGCGCATCCGTCTGGCCACCCAGATTGGCTCACAGTTGGTCAACGTACTCTACATCCTTGACGAGCCGAGCATCGGTCTGCACCAGCGCGACAATGAGCGTCTCATCCGTTCCCTTAAGGAACTGCGAGACCTGGGCAACACTGTTATCGTCGTCGAGCACGACCGCGACATGATGCTTGCCGCCGACTACATCGTCGACATCGGACCCCGTGCGGGCCGTAAGGGTGGTGAGGTCATGTTCCAAGGCTCTCCCGAAGAGTTACTGAAGACCGACACCCTGACGGCGAAGTATCTAAAAGCCCCATCTCCTGTCCCTCCCTATGAGGAAGAGGAGAAGTTACTTCTTTCGCAGAACCTCCACCATGAGAGTAATTATCCTCCTTCCTCACAGGGAGGGGCCGGGGGAGAAGCTGTTATTTTGCACGGATGCACGGGCAACAACCTGAAGCATATCGACGTGACATTCCCGCTGGGCAAACTCATCCTCGTCACCGGCGTCTCCGGTTCCGGCAAGTCCACCCTTGTCAACGAGACACTGCAGCCCGTCCTCAGCCAGCACTTCTACCGTTCGCTGAAGCGTCCAATGCCCTACGAGAGCGTGGAGGGGATGGAGCACATCGACAAGGTTGTCAGCGTCGACCAGTCGCCGCTGGGTCGTACGCCGCGTTCCAATCCCGCTACCTATACAGGCGTGTTCAGTGACATCCGCTCACTCTTCGTCAGTCTCCCCGAGGCCAAGATTCGCGGCTACAAGCCCGGCCGCTTTTCGTTCAACGTCAAGGGCGGCCGCTGCGAGGCATGCGGCGGCAACGGCTACAAGACCATCGAGATGAACTTCCTGCCCGACATCCAGGTACCCTGCGAGGAGTGTCATGGCAAACGCTATAACCGCGAGACGCTGGAGGTGCGCTACAAAGGCAAGTCCATTGCCGACGTGCTGGACATGACCATTAACCAGGCCGTCGAGTTCTTCGAGAACGTTCCCGACATCCTCCGTAAGATCAAGACGCTGCAGGACGTCGGTTTGGGCTACATCAAACTGGGGCAGCCCTCCACCACCCTTTCGGGCGGTGAGAGCCAGCGCGTGAAACTCGCAACCGAGCTATCGAAGAAGGACACGGGCAAGACGCTCTACATCTTGGACGAGCCCACGACAGGCCTTCACTTCGAGGATATCCGCATCCTCATGCAGGTGCTCCGTCGATTGGTGGACCGCGGCAACACGGTCATCGTCATTGAGCACAACATGGACGTCATCCGCGAGGCCGACTGGATTATCGACATGGGTCCCGAAGGCGGTCGTCGCGGCGGCGAGGTTGTCGTCTGCGGTTCCCCTGCCGAGGTGGCACGCAGCGGGCGTGGCGAGACGGCGCGTTTCCTGCGCCAGGAGCTATCGCGCATCACAGAGTTGTCTCCGCTCCGTTAAACCATTGGACCCCATTTACGTCAAAGTAGAAACACTTAGAAACAAATATATTACACAAGAGAACATGAAAAAGAACATTCTCGGCGCCCTGGCACTCATGATGCTGGCCACCACGCTACAGAGCGCCGCCCCTAAGGGCGACAAGAACGTCATGACGAAGGAAGACGGCATGTACGTTGTCAACACCACTACGCTGGGCAAGGGCATTACCGGTTACGTTGCCGACACTCCCGTAAAGGTGTACATCAAGAAAAACACCGTAGTTAAGGTCGAGCTTCTCAAGAACCAGGAGACTCCCAAGTATAATGCCCGCATAAAGAAGAACCTTCTCACGAAGTGGGACAACCAGAAGGTGAAGAACGCAGCCTCTCAGAAGGTCGACGGTATCACCGGTGCCACGTTCACATCAGAAGCCGTCATCAAGAACGTCCAGCTGGCTCTCGACTACTACTTAAAGAACAAGTAGTCCTCTCCTCACAGGGGAGAACCCCTGTGAGGTTACCGCCATCCTCCTCCGCCACCGAATCCCCGGCCCCGGAACCCGCCACCACGCTGGTTTCGGGGCCGGTTTCCGTCCTGTCCGTCAACGCCCTCGCGCTGTTCCCATTCGCCCCGTCCTCCGCCATTGCGTCCGCCGAAGAAGTTCAGCCGGTAGCTGACATGCAGCATGGCGTACGAGGTAATGGCATTCACTTCCTGGTCACGCCATCCGTTGGCGTTCACCTGTCTTGAGAAGTTCGTCTGCTCATGAAGGATGTCATACCACTGCAACATGACGGTCAATTTTTTACCTCTGAGGAAGCTGTGCGACAGTTGTGCGTTCCAGATGAGCTCATTGGTATTCAGGCTTGCATCGCTGTATCCACGCTTGCTGTAGACGTGGAAGTCGGTGTTCAGTCGAGTCTCCCAGGGGAAGGTGACGCCGCAGTTTCCTCCGTAGTTGTAGTTCCACGTCGTCAGGTTTCTCGACGCCTGAAGTTCGTTCTCCGTGCGTGCATAGGTAGCCCTGACGTTGAGCGAGAAGTTGAGCCAGCGGTTACGGAAGCTCAGCGACATGTCTGGCGAGAAGTTGTAGGTGTGCGTGACGTTACGGTCGGGGATGGCCGTCTTGTTCAGGTTGACATAGCCCACCTGGTGCCGGTAGCTGCCGTTGATGCCTCCGCTGATGTCCCATCGGTTCAGCGTATCAAGTCCGAAGGTGAAGGAGCCTCCTCCGTTGATACCCCAGTTGCCGTTGATATTCTCCGGCCGCGAGATGCGTCCGCCAGTCGTCTCATTATAGGTGACGACGTTGCCGATGCTGTTCGTGGTGCGCTGCAGATTAAGATTGGTACTGAAGCTCCAGTTGCGCTGGTTCTTGGGAATCATGAAGCCGAGGCTGTCCTGCACGAGTTTCGGCATGCGCATCATCTGGAAGTTGACACCGAGGTTGGTGGAGAACGACGGCTTCAGCCCGGCGTTACCCATCGAGATGTTCAGCGGGTTAGTGTCGTCGTATATCTCGAGCAGCTGTGTGATGCTGGGCTGCTGAGTCTGTCCTCGGAAGTTCACCTGCAGGTTGGTCTGCTGATTGAAGCGGTAACGCAGGTTCAGCGTCGGCGAGAAATTGGTGACGGTACGCACGGTGTCCACGGGATGTCCAAGGTACTGCTGTATGAAGTGGGAACGCTGCGGGCGTGCCTGCACACCGACGTTCAGGTTGTACTTCTCGCGTACCAGACGCAACTGCACGTCGGCCTGATGCTGGTACTCGGTGCGCTCGGAGTAGCGGCTCAGGTCGCGTGACAGGTAGTCACGCTCGTAGTCCTGGGGCAGGAAGCCGAAGTCGCGGTAGTTGTTGAGCACTGTCTGGAATACTTCCGAGGTGTAGTCAGGCAGATCATAGGTCGAGGGGTCGTTCTTCTGGTGGTTGTAGCTGTAGTTGTAGCTCATCTGCAGGAAGAGTCCCTGCTGTCCCGTCATCCGTCGCATGTTACGGTTGCCGAAAGGTCCGCGCATCTGCTGTTGCGCCTGTGCTGTGTCCGCCGGCTGAGGCTTGGCCTTGAAGAGGAAAAGCGGTTCCGTGTAGGTGAGTCCCAGTCCGTAGCCAAGATTGTCGTTGGGCGACATGGTATAGCGGTTGGTCTGGTAGGTGGAGTCATTACCGAAGCGGTCTTTCTTCTGATAGAGGTGTACCATGGAGAGGTTGGCGTTCTTGTTGGTGCCGTCACGATAGTTGAAGTTCGCCGTCACGGCTACGTTGCGCCCTTGCCTGTTCAGTCGGCGGTGCAGCTGCAGGTTGGTGCGGACATTGGTATTGGAGCCGTTGCTCATCGACTTGTTCTGCCTTCCGTTGACAATGAGCCCAAGAGCGTTCATCTGCTCCAGTCCGTCGCTGCTCAGAGGGTTGCCGACATAGTCGAAGGGGTCCTCATTGAACGATGCATTGGTAGAGAATCCTCGGGAGTCGCTGCCGGAGAAGCTCAAGTCCGGACGGAACGAGAGCGTGGTGACAGAGTCTATCTGCCACTGCAGGTTCATGTTTCCCGTCCAGTTGTTGTTGCGTGAGTAGTTCTGGCTGACGCTGTTCGAGAAGGCACCGCCTCGCGAGGCCAGCACGAAGTTCTCGGAGCCCGTGCGGTTCCAGTTGTCGGCATCCTGACGGTTCCAGGTAACGCGCCCGCTCCACTTCAGCATTCCGCCGTTGGCACGTCGTCTGCTCTCGTAGCTGGCATCGAGGGCAGCCGTCTTCGTCTCGCGCTGTCCGTTATTGTTGCCCCTTCCGCGTCCTCCGCGCCCCGAGAAGTTTCGGTCGTTCACGTTGTTGGCGTTCCCCATGAAGGTGTAGCGCATGTCGCCGAAGGGCTTCATGGCCGTCAGTCGTATGCCGTAGCGGTTGTCCGTTCCGTAGCCCACGTCGGGGTTGGCCTGTATGCCATTGCGTGCGCTTCGCTTGGTGACAAACTCCAGTACGAAGTCGTCGTTGCCGTCGTCGATGCCCGTCAGCCGGCTCTGGTCGCTTTTCTCGTCGTAGGCCTTCACCTGGTCAATGACGTACGAGGGCAGATTCTTCATGACAGCGTCGTTGTTGCCCGTCATGAAGTCGCGTCCGTCCAGCTTAAAGCGTTTCACGTTCTTTCCGTTGATGCTTATCTTCCCGTCGTCGTCAATCTTCGCTCCCGGCAGCGCCTCCACCAGAGCCTCGATGACTGCACCCTCCGGCACGCGGAAGGCATCGGCGTTGTACACCACCGTATCGTCCTTGATAATCATCTTCGGAATGTTCGCCGTGACTACCGCTTCCGACAGTTGTACGGCATTGGGCGCCATGCGGATGGTACCCAGCTGCAGTCCCCGTCCCTTGGTCGTCGTGACGTCACGCTGCACCATCTTGTACCCCAGGTAGGTCACACGCAACAGCGCCTGTCCGCTGGTGGCGGCAGCAAGCGAGAAGCGTCCCTGTGCGTCCGAGAAGGTTCCTGCGACAAACGCCGTGTCGCGCCCTCCGCTACGCCGTGCAGCAACACTGTAGAGTTGTACCGTAGCCTTTACAAGGGCCTCGCCGTTGTCCGCGTCCACCACGCGTCCCGACAGCGACGGTGTCTGTGCTTCCGCATACAACATTCCTGATAAAAGCAGCACCGTTGCTGCGTACCGAAAAATCCGCATTGTGTTTAGTTATTGTTTGTTGTTTTGACGTGAAATGGCAGGAAAGGTTAAAACTACATACTCATTTTTTAATTCTTTAACATTACAGCAACGGCTGTTAAGGGCTTTGCTGCGGCAAATTCGCCAAGGAGGCCGAGTCTCGGCCCTGAATATCGGATGTCTCGGCCCTGAATATCGGATGTTTCGGCCCTGAATATCGGATGTCTCGGCCCTGAATATCGGATGTTTCGGCCCTGAATATGGCGTTTTTAAAAACTCGTAATTGTCGGTATCCAGCGTTTCTACTGGTTTTGCGCCCATTTCCGTCCTCACCGTACTCTCTGGGTGTATGCGGGTGTCAGTAGTTTTCATTCCTGTGCGTAACGCGCGTGCGTAAGTCCCCCGGCAGTGTGTCCAGCGGTTTCCCCGCTGTATTGCCGATACGCCGTTAAAACGGCACTGGCCAGCGAGGCCTGAATCTCTGAGTGCAGGGGGGGGCGGTACGATTTCCGACACCATAAGAGCAAAATATTTTTGCCTATTTTCGTCCAAATTGGGATAAAATGATTATCTTTGCACCTGCTAACTCACGCCGAGCCACCTCGCAAGAGGCTGGAGCGGCTACAGGGAGGGAGCACTACATATTGGAATGCGTCGCTGACGCTTTGTTTTTGGCCGTTAGAACCTAGGAAATTCAAACGTACAAGTCAAAGACATTGCAGAAGTAGATGCTGCGGGTAGGTATATACCGTCCCGTTTAGCGTGCCGAGGGCTAACCATGCCTTCACGCACGCTTTTACGGGCGTAAGTATATATACCAACGGCGTGGGTGTCAATTCTGCTCTGTTCATTTGTACAGGTTTTCCTAGGACCTTAACGGCGGACAGGCAGAAGCCAGATACCCCGCTTTTCTTTTATTGAGGACCTTGCTGCAAAAATGACGTGGATGGCAAAACATACAGACGAGCGGG
>CAMHIM010000029.1 GCA_946185225.1 uncultured Prevotellaceae bacterium | reverse complement strand
CCGCCGACCCTCTGCTTGTAAGGCAGATGCTCTGAACCAACTGAGCTAAACGCCCGATTTCTCGTAAGCGGCTGCAAAGGTAAGAAGAAAAATCGAAAACTGAAAGACGAAAGTGAAAAAATCGTACTCCCGTTAACCTTTTTTAGCGTTCTACGGAAGGTTTCTTCCGACTTTCATCTTTCAGTTTCCTGATTCCGGCTTGCGAAGCCTCTACAGTTTATAAAGGTCGCTGGCAGCCAGCAGGTCTACTTTCTTCTCCACGAGAATCTCCTCACAGGCAGCCAGGTCCGTCGGACGGATGATGACATGTGCCACATCACCATTGGCAAAGGAGTACATGTACTCAATGAACACACCGGCCTCGGCGAGATACTTCATCACACGGGCCAGCGAACCACTGGTATTTGGGCAGGTAAAGCCAATGACATCGGTAATCTTTACAGCAAAATGAGCTTCTTTCAGTGCCTGGTAGGCACGCTCAGGCTCACTGACAATACAGCGGAGAATGCCAAAATCACTATTGTCGGCAATACTCATGGCCGACAGGTTAATACCGGCATCACCCAATACTTCAGTAACTTCAGTCAAACGACCGGACTTGTTCTCAAGGAACACGGAAAGTTGTTTTGCTAACATACGCTTTTATCTTTTATTATTTATAGTTTTCTGTTATCTATGACTCGCTTTGCCTTACCGGTGGAACGCTCAATGCCCTTCGGTTCCACCAGACGGACCTTAAAGCCAAGACCTATAACGCTGCGCAACTCTGACTCCAGCTTCTTCTGGAGACCCACCATTGTCGACATGTCATCCGTGAAGTAATTCTCCTTCACCTCGACCTTCAATTCGCTGGTATCAGTATTGTTCACGCGGTCAACAATAAGCAGGAAGTGTGGTTCGAACTCCTTCTGCTTGAGGATGACATCCTCTATCTGCGAGGGGAACACATTGACACCACGGATAATCAGCATGTCATCGCAGCGGCCGAGGATACGGTCCATGCGAACCAAGGTACGGCCGCAGGAGCAGCGGTCATAATGCAGGGCTGTCAAATCATGCGTACGGTAACGCAGCAGAGGCATTCCCTCCTTGGTCAGGTGAGTGAACGTCAGTTCTCCCAATGTACCCTCCGGCAGCGGCTCACCGGTGTTGGGATCAAGAATCTCTGGATAGAAATAGTCTTCGTTCAGGTGGGTTCCATGCTGGCACTCACACTCATAACCAACGCCAGGGCCGGCAATCTCACTCAGACCATAGATGTCATAAGCCTTAATGCCCAGCGTTTCCTCAAGTTTCTGGCGCATCTTCTCCGTCCATGGCTCGGCACCGAAAGCGCCAATCTTCAGTTTGAACTCGTCGCGGGACCACTCGCACTCTTGCAGGGCCTCGCCCAGAAACATGGCATAGGACGGGGTACAGCACAGAACACTCGTCCCGAAGTCGTGCATCAGCGTAATTTGCTTCTGTGTGTTTCCGGAAGAGATGGGGATAACTGACGCTCCGATATTGGTAGCACCGTCATGAGCACCAAGGCCGCCGGTAAACAGACCATAGCCATAAGCCACCTGGAAGATGTCTTCCTTTGCGGCACCATAGGCAGTGAACGCACGGGAGATGGCCTCCGTCCACATGGCAAGATCCTTCCTTGTATACAGCACGACGACAGGCTTACCCGTCGTACCGGAAGAAGCATGAATACGGACAATCTGGCTCATTGGAACAGCTGCAAGCCCAAACGGATAATTGTCACGCAAGTCCAGTTTATTGGTGAACGGCAATTTCGTAATATCGTCTATACTACGAATGTCACCCGGTTCAAGCCCCATTTCCTGGAACTTCTTGCGATAGAAAGGGGTGTTGTGGTAAACATACTCTGCCATCTTGACCAGACGGCGGCTCTGGATTTCACGCAGTTGCTCACGATCCAGACACTCAATACTTTCATTCCATATCATAACAAGTTTAGCTTTAGGAGTTGTTCCGAGGACAAAGGTAAGTAAAAAAAATGGAAAGAAGCCGTTTCCCAAGGAAAAATTGACGGAAAGAAGAAAAAAAGCCGGTGAGCAGCTGCTCACCGGCTTACGGTTCTATGTTAGATTGAATTACTTAATCTCAACAGTAGCACGACGGTTGTAAGAAACGGGGTTCAGTTCGTCGGCGATGTTAGGAGTAACAATCTCAATGTTCTCACGGGCGACACCCATCTTCACGAGCTCGTCAGCCAGAGCGTTGGCACGCTTCTCGCAGAGAGTGGTGTTGAACTTCTGGCTACCAGTCTTGGCATCAGCATAACCCTTGACAACGAGCTTCTTGTTCTGATCCTTGGCAATCTTAGCAACCTCAGAGACATTCTGCAGATCCTTCTTAGAAGCAATCTTAGCCTGACCAATGTTGAAGAAGACAGATACAGGAGCAACGGTGGTTTCCTTGACGGTAACAGTCTTAGCTTCAGGACACTTGTGGTTAGCAATCTGGTTCTTCAGACGGGCGTTCTCGGCCTGCTCGTCAGCGAGCTGAGCGTTGAGAGCGTCAATCTGGCTCTGGGTGAGAGCCTTCAGAGCCTCTACATCGGGAACCTTATTCCAGGTAGCCTTACCCAGGTTGAAGGTCAGACCAAGCTCAACATTGAGGTCGCGGTCACGCCACTTCAGAGAAGTACGGCCACCCTCCTGGCCTTCCTGCCAAGTAATACCGTCGAAATCGTTCTCGTGAGCACCGAAAGAAGCGTCAAGGTTGATGGCTACACGCTTGCTCAGACGCCAGGTGTTCAGGATACCAGCCTGCAGACCGATGGCATAGCGGTCGTAAGTCATGCTACGGGCAAGACCAGCACCAACATAGGGAATGAAGTTCCAAACACGAGTATCGCTATAACCGCAGAGCAGATTGCTCAGGTTGAACAGGACCTGCTCGTTAGCCTGCCAGTACTTGCTGGGACTATTCTCTTCCTTGACGTCGCTGATAACGGCACGACCCCAGATACCATTCACCTTCGTACGAAGACCGAGGCCGGGGGTAAACCACTTACCGATAGCAACAGATGCACCGAGGTTGTTACGGAAGCTCTTCAGAGGGCTGGAAGGAAGATTCATGCTATTCTCACTATTGCTGTAGAACGCAGTTCCAACAACGTTAGCCTGGATAAACCAGTTGCTCCAGAAAGAGTTTGTAGCAACGCTGTGCTTCAGCACAGGTACCTCACTCTGAGCCATAGAGGCTGCAGAAACGCCGGCAAAAGCCAGCAACATTAAAAACTTTTTCATAACTTTTTTCTTAAAAAACGTTTAAATTCTTATACGATTTTGTGTGCAAAGGTAAAAAAAAAATCTTAACTTCCAAGAAAATAGTGTAATATTTTACACTTTTTGCCCGAAAAAGACCAGATTTCTGTCGTTTTTATATTGCTTTCCACGATAAACCACCTATTTTTAAGCCAGTAGCCGTTCTATTTCCTGCTGGGGAAGAATGCTGAGGATAGTCTTTCCGTCAGGTGTATAATTGACATTCGAACAGGCAAAAAGGCGGTTGATGATATGCTCCATCTCTTCATTAGACAACACCTGCCCTCTGGGAATCGCCGCGCTACGAGCCATACTTAATGCCAGCGTCTCCACGATTTCCTTACCCTCTGCCACCCCAAGTTCTGCTGCATCACTGACCATATTACGGACAAGTCGCACGTGGTCAAGCCCTTCCAAGCCAGAGGGGACACCATTCAAGGCATAACTGCCACCGCCAAGGTCGGAGAGGTCGAAGCCCATGCCGTTTAGGTCTGGCATGACGGCCGCCAGGGTCTGTGCATCGGACGGGGCGAACTGTAGAATCTCAGGGAACAGCAACTGCTGGGTACTTGCTGTATGAGTACGCAACTGCTCGAGATACTGTTCGTACAGGATGCGCACGTCTGCACGTTGCTGGTCTATAATCATCAGCCCCGACTTCACGGCAGTCATGATGTAACTGCCTTTGTACTGATAATGTGCCGGCGACTTCTCGGCAATCATCTCCGTTGCCGAGGAAAGAAGCGTGTCGGTCTCGTCAGGCTGGAACAAGTTGCCTTCCGGCAGTGGCTGGGTATTTGGCTGCAGACCGTCATAAAGCAGTTGCCAGTCCTGTCGCTTCGAGGGCTTGACAGCAAAGGGATTATACCCGGGATTATACTCCACCTTGGGAACACGGACCGGTTCGTATGACGGATTGAAGACGGGAATCTCCGGTTTACCCTCTGTATCAAAGTCGATAGCGGGAACTTCACAGAAACGTCCAATAGCATCTTTTACCGCAGCAGAAAGAATCTGCCAGATGGCCTGTTCGTTTTCAAACTTGATTTCTGTCTTCGTCGGATGGATGTTGACGTCAATATCAGACGGTGCTACCTCAAAATATATAAAATAAGGCGGCTGGTCGCCAACGGGCAAGAGTCTCTCAAAGGCATTAAGGACCGCTTTATGGAAATAGGCATGCTTCATGTAACGCCCATTGACAAAGAAGTACTGATGTGCACCTTTCTTGCGGGCAGACTCCGGCTTGCCAACAAATCCGGAGATACGGCACATGGACGTGTCCACTGACACAGGCAGGATGTCCTGATTAAACCGTTTCCCGAACACGTCAATGATGCGCTGGCGCAGAGAACTGGCTTTCAGGTTCAGCAGTTCTGCCCCATTGCTGTGTAACGTGAAGTTTACCTCGGGGTACACCAATACTATCCGTTCAAGAGCCGTCAAGATGTTATTCAGCTCCGTAGTATTCGTCTTCAGGAACTTCCTGCGTGCCGGCACATTAAAAAAGAGGTTGTCCACCTTGAAATTAGCTCCGACAGGACAAGCCACCGGCTCCTGGTCCACCACCCGCGAGTTTGATACGGTCAGTCTGGTACCGACGTCCTCACCGGCAGTCCTTGTTGTCAGTTCCACCTGCGCCACGGCAGCAATGGAGGCCAGAGCCTCGCCACGGAAGCCCATCGTCGAAAGAGCGAAGAGGTCTTCTGCCTTTTTAATCTTTGAGGTGGCATGCCGTTCAAAGGACAGACGGGCATCTGTTTCTGACATTCCCTTTCCGTCATCAACCACCTGTATGGAGGTTCTGCCGGCATCCACCACCAGCACATGAATGTTCCTGGCACCGGCATCGACAGAATTCTCCACCAATTCTTTAATAACAGAAGCGGGGCGTTGTATTACCTCTCCTGCGGCAATCTGGTTGGCAACAGAGTCGGGTAGCAATTGAATGATGTCACTCATGGGCGGGCAGATTACGTCGTTTAACAATTTTCAGTTCCGTCCCAGACTTCTTGGGACGCCATTCAAATATATCGTCCTTATCTAATGGACGTACGTAGTCAAACCACGCGAAACCTGGCAACAGGCGCTTGTCGGCGGGTATCTGAGACAGAGGATAGGCCATCCCGTCGCTTTTGGGGGTCCAGATGCGTTCCATCTTCTGGTCCTTCATGAACATTCTCAGTTCATTTGTTTCCAGATAGATGTTCAGCACATAGCTGCTGTCGGAAGAGTCCTCGGGATAGAAGGAGACGATGACATTGTCCTTGGCCTGCGCCTCCGTCATCTCCCCCGCGGTAAAGAAAGCAAACATTTCCCTCGATGAGACTTGATTGAAGTGTACAGAGTCGCGCAACTGCTCTATGGAGAACGCCTGATTGATGACGTGGGCATGGTCTATAGTAGAATCGCACATAAACACCTGTATCTCTTCCCCCACCAGTTGCTGGTTGTTATTCCACACAATAGGATCTCTGTACAGGGTCATGCAAGAGTCCTGGGAGTTATACACCAAGGAGTCGCACACAGCCTGTAAATCTATACGGTACGCGCGAACCTTATTATACGCGTGTACAGTACGAAAGACAGAGTCCGTATTGATGTTATAGGTATAAATCTTAAATGTGTCGGCATGCATATAAAGAGAATCCTTCTGAGAATAGTCAATGGAGACAGCGCTGTCAGTACACATAGCGTATCCAGTTTTCTCATTATACTCCCCATAGTTGCATGTCAACATGTTCTTGTTGACGGAATCCACATAGATTACATTCCGGAAAGCCTGACTGAAGCCGAGTTTGCTGTCATAGTAGACGCTATCCCCCACCATCGTTTTCCCCCCGTTGTCCATCACCGAGCGGTCCATCAGCCTTGCCTGTTCTTTATTGGTATCATAGTAGCCACGTTCTGAGTAGATATGGCTTCCACCCTGATAAATATCGGTAGGTCCTACAATGTGGGCCATGGAAGTCCCCGTATTGTAATATAGTGTATCCGAGGTCATGAAGAAGCGCTTGTTACGCATCTTCACGTTATAGTAGAAGATGGCCATCTTGGTGTCCGTATGGTATTCTCCCCAGTCGGAAGTGAGCGTAGTCTGTTTGTCAACCAGCTTTCCGCCTTCCTCAAAGTATCCCTGGTTATATATACGGTCATAATAAAGACTGTCCGTGTAAAGGACGGCATCCCTGTTCTTCAGTTTCACGTTCTTCAGTGCCTTCATGACTTGTTCGTTACCATCGTAATAGCCATAGTCACTGAACAGAGAAAGGGTGTCACCCTGATACATCTTCACATGTCCGAAAGCCTCGAAAGAGTTGCTTGCCTCAAAAAAGTTGGCGCTGTCGCAGAACAGTCGTGCTCCCTGATGACGGAAAGCGACGTTTCCTTTGAGGACTTGGGCATCGGAATTCTTCCACCGGTCATAGCTTAACTGGTCAGCATGCACCAGGTACACCCGTTTGTCCTCCGTTTTCTTCTGTGCGCGCCTCACCGGCCGTTTACCTACGGCCCACGACTGGAGGAAACAAAAGGCAAACAGGCACAGAACCATTCCAAGAATGAATCTATGCCCGCGAAGCGTATGGCATGTATGGTTCACTTGAGTCATCTAACCCATCCCTGGTATTCAAAGTCACAGTTACGATAGGCTTCGCTCACCCGTACATAGGTATTCTTTATCTTATCAACGACCCATTGGTGCAACCGCTCTTCCCGCCGTTTCTCCAGCACGATGTCCTTCATTATCTGGAAGTCAGCGGTAATGGTTGCCCGATGGCCTTCGGTACGGCTTTTCAACTTGACAATGGCGCAGACGGTCTTCCCCTGGTTGTTAATCATCTGGAACGGCTTTGATACTTCGCCGACCTTCATTCCGTCAACCACTCGGGCGACCTCCTGGGGCAGGTCCTGCATCTGGAATCTTGACGTGCTGCGGCCGCTCTCCATTCCATTGGCCATGAGACCATGATTGTTACGCGTGTTTTTGTCGTCCGAGAAGAAAGAAACTGCATCCTCAAAAGTAAAATGGTCCGGTACGGAATTCAAGCGTACACGCACACGCTCCGGAACCCTGTCTGAACGGATGTCCTCCGCCACGGAGTCCAGCAATGCGAGTGCATTCTTCACTGCCTCGTCGCTCACCTGCGGTTTCCGCAGGATATGACGGACCTTTATCTTATCACCTCGTTTGTCCACCAACTGGATAATATGGAAGCCGAACTCCGACTCTACAATCTTCGAAATCTTCTTGGGGTCCGTCAGGTTGAAGGCAACGGCAGCAAAGGCAGGGTCGAGTGTACCGCGTCCGGTGTAGTCCAGCTCACCGCCCTGACGGGCAGAGACGGGGTCTTCTGAATAGAGGCGTGCCAAAGTCTGGAAAGTAGCCTCGCCCTTGGTAATGCGGTCGGTATAGTCACGCAGTTCGTCCTTCACACGGTTGATTTCCTCGATGTCTATCTTTGGTGTCTGTGTGATAATCTGCACCTCCACTACCGTGGGTACAAAGGGGATGCTGTCTTCCGGCAGGTCACGGAAGAAGCGGCGCACCTCTGCTGGAGAGACCTTGATGTCCTCCACTATTTTCTCCTTCATCTGCTGGATGAGCATCTGGTCACGCAACTCGTCACGCATAGACGCACGTATCTGGGAGATGCTCTGCTTGCGGTATTCTTCCAGCTTCTCGCGGGAGCCGCCAACCTGCTGTATCATATACTCCAGCCGCTGCTCCACCTGCCTGGTGACGTCTGATTCCGTCACTTCGATACTGTCAACGGCAGCCTGATTCAGAAAGAGTTTCTGTACGGCGATTTGCTCGGGTATGGCACAATCCGGGTCACCCTTCCAGCGGGTACCTTCCTGGGCAGCGTACATACGCATCACCTCCACGTCAGACTTCAGGATAGCTTCATCGCCCACTACCCAGATGACTTCATCAATTACATGGCGCGTACTGTCCGTTGTCACCTGGGCCATGCATCCGCATGCCGACAACATCAGCATCGCTATAAGATTCTTTCTCATACAAATACCAACTATTCGTGTTTGTTGACCGTCTTGAGCACTTCGTTATTTACGCTGAAGCGATACTTGCGGCGCAGACTGGCCACCCACTCTTTTTCCAACTGGTCCTGATAGTCTGCCGTGACAAGTCCGCGGACGTCGGTATAGTCCTCCGGTCCTTTCTTCAGCACCTTGCCATAGACAGCGTCTATCGGGTAGTCCTTCAGCTTGGTGACAGTGGTGTCCTTCTTGAAGACTGCACTGTCCACCAAGGCATTGTCGCCCAGCCTGAAGATTCCCTTCTCCACACGGATGCGGATGACGGAATCACCGTTGAATGTGGTACGCAGTGCCTCGTTCCAATCGGCAAAGGGCAGTTTCTTGACGCATTTCTTTACGGCCTTTACCTGGTCCTTATCCTTGACATGGTATGCGATGCCCTTGAAGCGGGGTTCCTTCCAGGCATACTTCTTCTTGTTCTTCTTGAAGTAGTTTTCCTGACCGGCCTCATCCTTCGCTGCCTTGTCCCATACAAGGTTGTTGCTGATTTCGTAAAGCAGCAGTCCCTCGTAGTATTCCCGGATGAGGTTCTTCATCTCCATGTCTTTCTCCGACAGCGAGTCAGCCAGCTGGTCCATCAGCTCGGCCTGTGTGTACTTTCCTGCGGACTGCGCCACGCGGTCATTGACTTTCCGGAGGGCAATCTGGTCGCGCATGTCGCGCTGTTCCATGAACTGGAGGATGGACTCCTTGTGGAACTCGAACGGCTCCAGCATCTTGCGGCCTTCCATTTTGATGATATGGTACCCTACCGGCGACTCTATCGGCTTCGACATCTCGCCTGTCTTCAGAGCGTAGGCAGCGTCTTCGAACTCCTGAAAGAACTGGCCTCGCTGCGCCCATGGGAGCAGTCCGCCCTGACGGGCAGAGCCGGGGTCCTGGGACAGTTTCGATGCCAGGTCGGCGAAGTCGGCGCCTGCAAGCAGAGCCTGATAGATGGAGTCGATACGTACCTTGGCAGCACGCTGCTCCTCGGCAGAGGCCTGCTGGGGCAGCCGGAGCAGGATATGCCGGGCCTGGATGAGGCCATCGGGGCCGATGCTCTTCACCGTGTTGTCATATATCTGATGAGCCTCAGCCAGCATGTCGTCGTCAGTGACAATAGCCGGGCGCACCTGCTGGTCGCGGTACTGGGCAAACTCCTCCTTAAAGGATGTCAGCGTGTCGTACCTTGCATCAAGTGCGGCAGCAACCTTCAGCTTGTAGTTAACAAACAGGTCAACGTACTCATCAATGGTTTTCTTGTCAATAACGCCTTCTGAGTTGTTCTTGTTGTAAGAATACTCGAACTCGGAACGGAGCACTGGCTTTCCGTTGATAGTCATGATGACAGGATCGCTCTGCGCATGAGCAGCAACGGCCGCAAGGAGCATGACGGCTGATAACAGATGCTTAATCATTAGGACGGCTGTAGTTAGGTGCTTCGCTGGTAATCGTGATGTCGTGCGGATGGCTCTCGTTGACGCCAGCGTTGGTGATACGTGTGAACTTGGCTTCGTGTAGCTTCTCGATGGTTGCGGCACCGCAGTAGCCCATGCCCGAGCGCAGGCCGCCGACCATCTGGTAGATGACCTCCTGGACCGTTCCTTTATAAGGCACACGTCCGGCAATGCCTTCAGGCACCAGCTTCTTGACGTCCTTCGTGTCGGCCTGGAAGTAGCGGTCCTTTGAGCCGTGCTCCATGGCCTCCAGCGAGCCCATGCCACGGTAGCTCTTGAACTTTCGTCCGTTGTAGATGATGGTATCGCCGGGGCTCTCCTCCGTACCTGCGACGAGTGAGCCTATCATCACACATGAGCCGCCGGCAGCCAGTGCCTTGACGATGTCGCCGGAATAGCGGAGTCCGCCATCGGCAATCAGGGGGACGTTGGTGTCTTTCAGGGCGCTGTAGACATCGTAGACTGCCGACAGCTGGGGGACGCCGACGCCGGCCACCACACGGGTGGTACAGATGGAGCCGGGGCCGATGCCCACTTTCACGGCGTCGGCACCGTTCTCTACGAGCATCCGGGCAGCAGCACCGGTGGCGATATTACCCACGACGATGTCGATGCCGGGGAACGAGGCCTTGGCCTCGCGCAGTTTGTCAATGACGCCTTTGGAGTGGCCGTGGGCCGTATCGATGACAATGGCGTCGGCACCGGCGCTGACCAGTGCCTGCATGCGCTCCAGCGTGTCGGCGGTAACGCCTACGCCGGCTGCCACGCGCAGACGGCCCTTCTCGTCCTTGCAGGCCATGGGCTTGTCCTTGGCCTTGGTAATGTCCTTATAGGTGATGAGGCCCACCAGGCGGTTGTCCTTGTCTACGACAGGCAGCTTCTCTATCTTGTTCTCTTGCAGTATCTGGGCTGCAGCAGTCAGGTCGGTCTGCTGATGGGTCGTCACAAGATTGTCCTTCGACATGACGTCGTCTATCTTACGGTCCAGACGGCGCTCGAAACGCAGGTCGCGATTGGTGACGATGCCCACCAGGCGGTTCTCCTCGTCCACGACGGGAATACCGCCGATATGGTATTCGGACATGATGGTCAGGGCGTCCTGCACGGTAGAGCCGCGACGGATGGTCACGGGATCGTATATCATGCCATTCTCCGCACGCTTGACGATGGCCACTTCACGGGCCTGGTTCTCGATAGACATGTTCTTGTGAATGACGCCGATGCCTCCTTCACGGGCAATGGCAATGGCCATCTGACTCTCCGTCACCGTATCCATCGCAGCGGTAACGAAGGGGACGTTCAGCTGGATATTGCGTGAGAAGCGCGTTTTCAACTCTACCGTCTTGGGCAGTACTTCCGAATAAGCGGGAATCAGGAGGACGTCGTCAAATGTCAGGCCGTCCATCACAATTTTGTCTGCAATAAATGAAGCCATATATTATACCTTTCTTAAATATTGCGTGCAAATTTACTGTTTTTTTCTGAGACGCTGAAATTTTTAGCCACAGATTAGGTTGTTTTTATAGTTTTTTTGTTTTCGTCGCAGGACACGGCCGGAGGCGTGACAAGACAAAAGCCGACATTGCGGGGCGCAATGTCGGCTTTTCACCCCCGCAATGTCGGCTTTTCATCCCTTCAAAGTCGGCTTTTGCACGACGCAAAACCGGCTTTTGTTACCCTCCGTGTCAGTTGGCCATCTCGGACAGGAACTTGATGCGCACCAGGCGTATCTCGTCCTCGGAGCACTCCTTACCCAGTTCCTGGATGGCCGATTCCAGGTCGTCGGTCTCTGAATCCGAGAAGTAGTCGTAGATGTCGTCGATGTGGTCCTCGTCCATCACCTCCTCCAGGAAGTAGTCGATGTTCAGTTTGGTACCGCTGTACACGATGGCCTCCACCTCGTCAAGCAGCTCCTCGAAGTCGATGCCCTGGGCGGTAGCAATATCGTCAAGGGCTATCTGGCGGTCTATGGCCTGTATAATCTTCACCTTCAGCATGGACTTCTTGGCCACCGTGCGCACCCGAAGGTCCACCTGCCGTACAATATCGTTTTCCTCACAATAACGCTTGATAAGGTCCACGAACTCCTTGGCATAGGGCTGCTTCACCTTGCCCTCACCCACGCCCTGGATATTCTTCAGTTCCTCCAGCGTCACAGGGTAGTCCGTAGCCATCTGCTCGATGGAGACATCCTGGAAGATGACGTACGGCGGACGCTCCATACGCTTCGACACCTTCTTGCGCAGGTCGCGAAGCATGGTGCTAAGAGTCGGGTCCAGCGCGCTGGGCCCGCCCTCCTGGTCGTCCTGCGGGAGGTCGTCCTCACTGAACTCGTTGTCCTTCACAATCTGGAAATCCACCGGATGCTTGATGAACTTACGGCCGGCGGCAGTAAGCTTCAGCAGCCCATAGTTCTCCACCTCCTTGACAATATAGCCGGCAATGAGCGCCTGCCGGATGACCGGGTTCCAGAGCTTCTCGTCCTCATCCTCTCCAGACCCGTACTCCTCCAGCTCCTGATGCTTGTGAGCCAGAATCTCCTCCGTGTCCTTACCCGTAACAAAATCAATGATGTAGTCGGCACGGAAGTTCTCCTTCACGGCAAGAATGGCCTTCAGGACTATCAGCAACAAGCTCTGCGCCTCAATCTTTGTCTTCGGATGCAGACAGTTGTCACAGTTATGGCAGTTGTCCTTCTCGTATTGCTCACCGAAATAGTGCAGCAGCATCTTGCGGCGACACACCGAGGTCTCCGCATAGGCCGCCGTCTCCTGCAGCAGCTGCCGCCCGATGTCCTGTTCCGCCACTGGCTTCCCCTCCATGAACTTGTCCAGCTTCTGCAGGTCCTTGTAGCTGTAGAACGCCACACAGAGACCCTCTCCGCCGTCACGGCCGGCACGGCCGGTCTCCTGATAGTAGCCCTCCAGCGACTTCGGAATGTCGTAGTGGATAACAAAGCGGACGTCAGGCTTGTCAATGCCCATGCCAAAGGCGATGGTTGCCACGATGATGTCAATCTTCTCCATAAGGAAGTCATCCTGGGTCTGCGAACGCGTGACAGAGTCCAGTCCGGCATGATAAGCAGCTGCCTTG
This sequence comes from uncultured Prevotellaceae bacterium, assembly GCA_946185225.1. GTDB lineage: Bacteria > Bacteroidota > Bacteroidia > Bacteroidales > Bacteroidaceae > Prevotella. Next base: position 9,369 of record CAMHIM010000029.1, on the reverse strand, counting down.
ATGTCGTTAGCCTTCAGTATCTCAGCCAGCTCCTCCACCTTCTTGCGCGAGAGACAATAGATAATACCACTCTTGTTGGGATGCTGCTTAATGAACTTGATGATGTCCTTGTCCACGTCCTTCGTCTTCGGGCGCACCTCATAATACAGGTTCGGGCGGTTGAAGGAACTCTTGAACTCGTCAGCTTCCGCAATACCCAGGTTCTTCTTGATGTCTGTACGCACCTTGTCCGTGGCAGTAGCCGTAAGGGCAATGACCGGCGCAGGACCTATCTCATTGATAATAGGACGGATACGGCGGTACTCCGGGCGGAAGTCATGTCCCCACTCAGAGATACAGTGGGCCTCGTCAATGGCATAGAAGGATATCTTCACCGTCTTGAGGAACTCCACGTTATCCTCTTTCGTCAGCGACTCCGGAGCCACATAGAGAAGCTTGGTGTAGCCCGCTTTGATGTCAGCCTTCACCTGGTCTATGGCTGCCTTGTTGAGCGAGGAGTTCAGATAGTGGGCAGTCCCCTCATGCTCACTGAGGTGTGTAATGACATCCACCTGGTTTTTCATCAGGGCTATCAGGGGAGAGATGACGATGGCAGTGCCCTCCATCAGCAGCGACGGCAGCTGATAGCAGAGCGACTTCCCGCCACCCGTCGGCATGAGCACAAAGGCATCCCTGCCGTCCAGGACATTCCGGATAATGGCCTCCTGGTCACCCTTGAACTTGTCGAAGCCGAAATACTTCTTCAGGGCTTCATGAAGATTAACGTTTCGAGTCATAGGCTATTGTATATGCGACTTCTCGAGCTGCTGCCGGGCATACTCTTCTGTCACATCAAATGTCTTCACGCGTTTTGACGGAATCTCGAACATCGCATCCATCATGATATTCTCCACGATAGAGCGAAGGCCACGGGCACCGAGCTTATACTCTACGGCCTTGTCGACAATCAGCCTCAATGCCTCGTCCGTGAAGGTCAGTCGGATGCCGTCCATCTCAAAAAGCTTCACATACTGCTTCACGATGGAGTTCTTCGGCTCCGTCAGTATCCGTTCCAAAGCAGGACGGTCAAGTGGATTCAGATAGGTCAGCACAGGGAGTCGGCCGATGATTTCCGGTATCAGACCGAAGGACTTCAAGTCTTGCGGAGAGATGTACTTCATCAGGTTCTCCTTGTCAATCTTCCGTACATTCTGGACTGAGTTGTATCCTATCACATGCGTATTCATGCGCTGGGCAATCTTACGTTCTATGCCATCAAAGGCTCCGCCACAGACGAACAGGATGTTGCGCGTGTCCACATGGACATACTCCTGGTCGGGGTGCTTCCGTCCGCCCTTGGGAGGCACGTTCACCACGGTTCCTTCCAGCAGTTTCAGCAGTCCCTGCTGCACACCTTCGCCGCTGACATCGCGGGTGATGCTGGGATTGTCACTCTTACGCGCTATCTTATCTATCTCGTCAATAAAGACGATGCCGCGCTGCGTTGCCTCCACATCGTAGTCGGCCACCTGCAGCAGACGGGTGAGGATACTCTCCACGTCCTCACCGACATAGCCGGCCTCGGTAAACACCGTGGCATCGACTATCGTGAACGGAACGTCCAGGAGTTTTGCTATGGTACGGGCAAGCAAGGTCTTTCCCGTTCCCGTAGAGCCCACCATGATGATGTTGCTCTTCTCTATCTCCACCCCGTTTTCGTCGTCCGGCTGCTGGAGACGCTTGTAATGGTTATATACTGCAACGGAAAGGAACCGCTTGGCCTCATCCTGCCCGATGACATACTGGTCCAGGTAAGCCTTGATTTCCGTCGGCTTGGGAATCTTCTTCATCTGGAACTTCCCGTCCGACTTCTTCTTGCCGCCCAGGTTCGACTCCTGTACAATCTTATAGGCCTGCGCGGCACACTCTTCGCAGATATAGCCGTTCAGCCCGGTTATCAGCAGTTTGACCTCCCTGTCACTTCTTCCGCAGAAACTACACTCTTTCTTCATTTACTGTTTCTTCGTTAACACTTGGTCAATCATACCGTACTCCCTGGCTTCCTCAGCCGTCATCCAGTAGTTACGGTCAGAGTCAGCGTACACTTTCTCGTAAGGGGTGTGCGAATGGTCGGAGATGATGGCATACAGTTCCTTCTTGAACTTCAGAATCTCCTTAGCCTCTATCTCAATGTCCGAGGCCTGTCCCTGGACGCCGCCCAGCGGCTGGTGTATCATCACCCGGCTGTGAGGCAGTGCCGAGCGCTTGCCCTCCTTGCCTGCCACCAGCAGTACGGCCGCCATCGACGCTGCCATACCCGTGCAGATGGTTGCTACGTCGCTGGAGATGAACTGCATCGTGTCGTAGATGCCAAGCCCCGCCGTCACACTGCCGCCAGGCGAATTGATATAGATACTGATATCCTTCCCTGAATCCGTAGAGTCCAGATAGAGCAGCTGTGCCTGCAGCGTGTTGGCGGTATAGTCATTCACTTCTGTTCCGAGGAAGATAATACGGTCCATCATCAGTCGTGAGAAGACATCCATCTGGGTCACGTTCAACTGACGCTCTTCCAATATATAAGGGTTCATGTACTGGGCCTGTGCGGCCATCACTTCGTCAAGCACGAGGCCGTTCATCCCCAAGTGCTTTGTCGCATATTTCCTAAAATCGTTCATCATCGTTATTCCAAAAAAACAAAGGTTATCGACCTTTTCTTTATCAATGTGAGTTACAAAGATAAGAAAAAAGTCGATAACCCTGCAAAAAATAAGGCTTTTTTTACAAAAAATTTCCTATTTTCCTTGCATCATCTTGTTAAAGTCGTCGAGCGAGACTTTCTTTTCGTTCAGTTTCACGACGCCTTTCAGAGCTTCTGTCAGCTTCACGTCAACGGCACGGTCCACGAAACTGTCAATATTCTCGCGTTTCTTCAGCTGTTCGTCAGCATATTTTTCCAGCAATTCGTCTGGAACGTTGGACATGCCGTACTGGGCAAACTGCGCACGCATGGCTTCCTTGGCGACCTTCTTCAGGTCGGCATCCTCCACCTTGATGTTCTGGGCAGCGACGAGCTGCTCCTTGATGAGGTGCCATCCCAGCTCCTTGATGCTTCCTTCGAAGTTCTTCTCCACATAGTCAGCACCCTTGTCCTTGTTGTTGTTCAGCATCACGCGCTTCAGCAGGGCCTCGGGGAACTCCAGCTTGCCGACTTTCTTCTCCATGTGCTGGCGCACATCAAGCAGGAACTTGTAGTCGCTGTCAATAGTCAGCTGGGCCTTGATGTTCTCGGCAATCTTCTGGCGGAACTCTTCCTCGCTCTTCACGACGCCCTCACCGAACACCTGGTCAAACAGCGTCTGGTTCACCTCAGCAGCCTTGTAGCGGCTTATTTCCGTAATCTGGAAGCTGAAGTCTGCGGTCATGTCCTTCACGGCATCACGCTCTATCTTCAGCAGGGAAGACACTTCTGCATCGTTCTCCGGATAGGCCTTGCGGGGATTGAAGGTAATGATGTCTCCGAGCTTGGCACCGTCAAACAGCTTCTTCTGGTCGTCAACCTTGATATAGGAGGGCATCAGCACGGCGTCAGAGACGGTGATGCCGCCTTCCTTGGTGTTTCCCTCTGCATCCAGCTCACGCAGGTCACCCTTTAGCATGTCGTTGCCTTCGTAGTTCTCGACCTTCTCATACTGTCCACCGCGCGAAGCGTACATCTGCACCTGCTGGTCAATCAGCTTGTCGTCAACGTCGATGGCATAGTAGTCAATTTTATCGCGACCGCTCAGTTCTGCCTTGAACTCGGGAGCAACGGCAATGTCGAACACGAACTCAAAGGGGCCGTCGCCCTCAAAGTCCTGGGCCTTCTGCTTCTCCTCGTTAGGAAGGGGCTCGCCAAGCATCTGTATCTTGTTCTCACGGATGTACTCATAGAGTTTCTCGCCCAGGAGTTTGTTTACCTCTTCGACCTTCACGGCCGTGCCGTACTGGCGCTTAATCAGTCCCATGGGCACCATGCCGGGACGGAATCCAGGCACCTGAGCCTTCTTACGGTAGTTTTTCAGGGTCTTTGTGACCTTCTCTTCATAGTCAGCCTTCTCCACAGTGATGGTCATCAGGCCATTCACCTTGTCAGGATTTTCAAACTTGATATTCATTCTTTTATACCTTATTAAATAATATATACGATTTGAGCGTGCAAAGGTACGAAAAGCCGTTCAAAACACAAAATAAATTAGGATTTATTTAGGTTTCAGGCGTTTACGACCGTTACACACCTGTTTGCGGGTTGTGGGTCACCGCCTCACGCATCTCCTTCAGCAGGTCCGAGGCAAAAATGAAGTCGGTCAGGCGCTTGTTGGTCGAACCCATGATGTCGGCAGAGACGCCCTGCCACTCCTTATGTCCCTCGCAGATAAAGATGATGTTCTCCCCGATGCCCATGACGGAATTCATGTCGTGGGTATTGATGATGGTGGTCATGTTGTACTCCCGGGTGATATCGTGCAGCAGGTCGTCAATGACAAGCGACGTCTTCGGGTCCAGTCCTGAGTTAGGCTCGTCACAAAAGAGATACTTGGGATTCAGGGCTATGGCACGTGCGATGGCAACGCGCTTCTGCATGCCGCCGGAAATTTCGCCCGGGAACTTCTGTTCGGCATCCACCAGGTTGACGCGGGCCAGACAGTCCATGGCGCGGCGGGTGCGCTCACGAAGCGTCATGGACGAGAACATGTCCAGCGGGAACATGACGTTCTCCAAGACGGTGAGCGAATCGAAGAGGGCTGCCGACTGGAATATCATTCCCATCTCCCGGCGCATCATCACCTTCTCCGCCTTCGACATCCGCACGAAGTCACGTCCGTCATAGAGTATCTGTCCGCGGGTAGGTTCTAACAGTCCCACGAGGTTCTTCATCAGCACGGTCTTACCCGAGCCGCTCTGTCCGATGATGAGGTTGGTCTTGCCGTCCTCGAAGACGGTGCTGATGTCCTTCAGCACTTCCTTGTCCTCAAAACTCTTGTACAGGTTCTTTACTTCTATCATGACAGCAGCTGTGTTAGGAATACGTCGGAAAACAGGATTAGCACGCTGGAGGAGACAACGGCGTCGGTCGAGGCCTTGCCCACGTTGACGGAGCCGCCTTCCACCGTATAGCCGCAGAAGGCCGGTACGCTGGAGATGATGAAGGCGAAGAACTGGCTCTTGATGATGCTCATCCACATGAACCAGGGCACAAAGTTGTGCTGAAGGCCGGCCGTCAGGTCGTCGGGAGGCATGATATGTCCTATAAAGGCAGTGGCATAGGCTCCGATGATTCCCATGCCCGAGGAGAATACCACAAGGATGGGCATGATGGTGAGCATGCCCAGAATCTTGGGCAGGATAAGGTAGCACGCCGAGTTGACGCCCATGATGTCCAGCGCGTCAATTTGCTGTGTCACACGCATGGTACCCAGTTCTGATGCGATGTTCGAGCCCACCTTGCCCGCCAGGATAAGACACATGATACTGGACGAGAACTCCAGAAGCATAATCTCACGCGTAGTGTATCCGCTCACCCAGCGGGGCATCCATGGGCTTTGGATGTTCAGTTTCATCTGGATACAGATGACTGCACCGATGAAGAACGAGATGAGCAGCACGATGCCGATGGAGTTGATGCCCAGCTGCGACATCTCCTTGACATACTGTTTCCAGAACATGCGGAAGCGTTCCGGAACAGAAAAGGTACGGCCCATGAGCATTAAATAACGACCGAAGGTGGTCAGCCATTTCTGTAAAGTCATCACCTATCGTTAATTTCCGCGGCAAAGTTACGTATTTTTAATGGAAAAGTCGTAACTTTGCCGTCAAATTCTTAAAGAATGGCAGAAGAAAGTATTGTTCTCAGAGCAGAGGGGCTTGTAAAGCGTTACGGCAAGCGGACTGTCGTCAACGATGTGAACTTCGAGGTCAGACAGGGTGAGATTGTCGGGCTGCTGGGGCCTAACGGTGCCGGAAAGACCACGTCGTTCTACATGACAACAGGACTGGTGGTGCCTAATGCCGGCCATGTTTACCTGAACGACGAGGAGGTGACCTCCCTCCCTGTCTACAAGCATGCCCGTTCCGGCATCGGTTACCTGGCCCAGGAGCCTTCTGTTTTCCGGAAGATGTCCGTCGAGGACAACATCCGTTCTGTTCTGGAGATGACCGGCAAGCCTCGCGACTACCAACGGGAGAAACTGGAGAGCCTCATCAGCGAGTTCCGTCTGCAGAAGGTTCGCAAGAACAAGGGCGACCAGCTTTCGGGTGGTGAGCGCCGCCGCACGGAGATAGCGCGCTGTCTGGCCATCGAGCCGAAGTTCATCATGCTTGACGAGCCCTTCGCCGGCGTCGACCCCATCGCCGTGGAGGACATCCAGTTCATTGTTTGGAAGCTGAAGGACCGCAACATCGGCATTCTTATTACCGACCATAACGTAGAAGACACGCTCTGTATTACAGACCGTGCCTACCTGCTCTTTGAGGGTCGTATCCTGTTCCACGGAACTCCCGAAGAACTGGCCTCCAATAAAATCGTACGGAAGAATTACCTTACCGATTCCTTTGTCCTGCGCCAGAAGGACTTCTCCGCAATGGAAGAAGAGCGTCGCAGGGAGATGGAAGAAGAGCTGTAGCCTTATCGCATCCGCCACTTGCCGCCGTTCTCTACCATGGGGACGGCGATTTCCTCTATGGTGCTGTCTTCATAGCACAGCATCAGGAAAGCCTGTACGACGTGGTGCATCGTGTCGGCCGCAGCACGGCCCGCCTGTATCTCCCTGATACCTCCGTGCTCGTCACGCTGACGAAACACGAACTGCTTGTATGCTGCCAGCAACTGTTCACGGTAGTCAGCGGGCAGGGAGTCCGCACCGGCCCTCCCCTCCAGGAACGCCTCATACTCCCCGGCCGCCAGATGCTCATAATAGCCTTTGGCAGCCAGCAGGGCCTGCTCCTCGGGAGTCACGCCGCCACACCCCTGCAGGGCCAGCAGTACCGTCAGGACTGCCACTGCCACAACTTTCATCCACAGGAATCTCGTCATTTCTGTCTGATAAACACGTTAATGGGTGAGCCCGTCAGTGTCCAGTTCTCACGTATCTTGTTCTCCAGGAATCGTTTGTACGGCTCCTTGACATACTGCGGCAGGTTGGCATAGAAGACAAAGGTGGGAATCTGTGTGTCAGGCACCTGCGACACATACTTTATCTTGATGTACTTTCCCTTGACCGAGGGTGGCGGGAAGGCCTCGATGAGGGGGAGCATCACCTCGTTCAGTTTTGTCGTGCCAATGCGTATCTTACGGTTCAGATACACCTCCTTGGCCGTTTCCAGCACTTTGAAGATGCGCTGTTTCGTCAGTGCCGAGGCGAAGATGATGGGGAAGTCCTTGAAGGGGGCCATGCGTTCACGGATGGCATATTCGAAGGTATTGATAACCTCCTTCGACTTGTCCTCCACAAGGTCCCACTTGTTGACGACGACCACCAGCGACTTGTTGTTCTTCTGAATGAGCTGGAAGATATTCATGTCCTGCGCCTCGATGCCGCGTGTGGCATCAATCATAAGGATGCAGACGTCACTGTTCTCGATGGCGCGGATACTGCGCATGACGGAGTAGAACTCCAGGTCTTCAGTGACCTTGTTCTTACGGCGTATGCCGGCCGTGTCCACCAGATAGAAGTCAAAGCCGAACTTGTCATAGCGGGTATAGATGGAGTCACGTGTCGTTCCGGCGATGTCGGTGACGATGTGCCGGTCCTCGCCGATGAAGGCATTGATGAGGCTCGACTTTCCGGCATTCGGACGTCCTACGACGGCAAAGCGGGGGATGCCGTTCTCCGCCTCGTCGGCAACCTTCTCGGGAAGGATCTCCAGGACCTTGTCCAGCAGGTCGCCCGTGCCACTGCCCGTTGCGGCGCTGATGCAGTACGGGTCACCCAGTCCGAGCCTGTAGAAGTCGTACTGTCCGTAGAGGTCCTTGCCGTCGTCGGCTTTATTGGCCACAAGAATGACAGGCAGTTTCGCCCGGCGCAGTATCTGTGCCACGTCCATGTCCCAGTCGGTCACGCCGTTCTTGATGTCACACAGGAAGAGCACCAGGTCGGCCTCTTCCGTGGCAATAATCACCTGTTTGCGGATTTCCTCTTCAAAGACGTCGTCCGAGTTGACTACCCAGCCGCCTGTATCTACCACGGAAAACTCGCGTCCGCACCACTCACACTTGCCGTACTGGCGGTCGCGGGTGGTGCCGGCCTCATTGCTGACGATAGCCTGACGGGAGTTCGTCAGTCTGTTGAATAACGTGGACTTACCTACGTTCGGACGTCCTACTATCGCTACTAAGTTTGCCATATTCTTGTTTTTTAGTTTTCTAGTATTTCTAGTCTGGCTAGCCTGGCTAGTAAGACTAACCCTTCCAGCCCGCTCAGGCTCACTCCGGGTTATAGCCGAAGTTGTCCAGTTCTCTCTCCGAAGAGCGCCAGTCCTTGTCAACCTTGACGAAGACTTCCAGGAAGATGTGCTTGTCGAAGAATTTCTCCAGTGTCTTGCGGGCTTCGGTGGACACCTTCTTCAGGGCCACGCCCTGGTGTCCGATGATGATGCCCTTCTGTGAGTCACGCTCTACGTAGATGACGGCGTTGATATGTATTTTCTTGTCGTCCTCCTTGAAGCGTTCCACGACGACCTCTACGGAGTAGGGTATCTCCTTGTCGTAGTAGAGCAGTATTTTCTCCCGGATAATCTCGCTGACGAAGAAACGCGCGGGTTTGTCTGTTAGCTGGTCTTTGTCGAAGAAGGCGGGACTCTCGGGCAGCAGTTCGCCAATGCGCTTCAGGAGGATGTCCGTCCCGAACTTGTTCCTGGCCGAGATGGGCAGTATCTCCGCGTTGGGCAGCAATGCGTGCCAGCGCTCAACGATAGCGGCCAGCCTGGCCTGGCTAGAATCTCTAGGATTTCTAGTATCTTTAGGATTGCCGGCCAGCTCGTCAATCTTGTTGATGAGCAGAATGACGGGAATGGTCATCTTCTGCACCTTCTCCAGGAAGTCCATATTCTTCTCGGGGTCCTCTACAACATCGGTGACGTAGAGCAGAACATCGGCATCCTTCAGGGCCGACTCGGAGAAGGCCAGCATGGACTCCTGCAGCTTGTAGTTGGGCTTCAGCACGCCGGGCGTGTCGGAGAACACAATCTGCATATCGTCCGTATTGACGATGCCCATGATGCGGTGACGGGTGGTCTGCGCCTTGAAGGTAGCAATCGAAATACGCTCACCAACCAACTGGTTCATGAGCGTACTTTTGCCTACGTTGGGATTGCCAACGATATTTACGAATCCTGCCTTATGCATTAACTGTC
>CAMHIM010000028.1 GCA_946185225.1 uncultured Prevotellaceae bacterium | reverse complement strand
CGACCAACCCGCCAAGCGGGGAGCTGGAGGGATGATGAACTTGCTGCTGTATGGTTTAAAGGACAAAACAGCCGCCAGTTTGGAGGTGCATGTGGGTAGGAATCCCACTACAGCGGTATTTTGAACTTAGAGGCTTAGTGAAACAGGGGAGTTGAGACCCTAAACATCACGTCGGGCAGCGCACCCGAAGTTCCCGTGCAAGCCGTGGGGCCTCCGACAACAGGAGAGCAATCGAAATGACGGTTGCTCTCTTTTTTATACACGAATTATTAAAATCAAGGAACTATGCACGGATACGCATTCAACATTGGCGACCTGCTGAGAATCAAGCCAGGCACCATCGACTACATCACAACACCAGCCGACCCCGACAAACACTACACCCACTCGCTGCGGGTAGTGTTCCAATTCTGGGACGGCAAACAAAACGTATATGTCGTAACCGCTGAGGACGGCATCACAATGTTCATCATTGAAGACAACGCAGAATTGCAAGAGGCAGCACCCGAAGAGGCACAAATCCCCGACACCGTAAACAGCCGACTGCTCGACGAGGACACCTACCAGGCACTGCGACGGCTGGGCATACTCGACACGTCGGTACGCTCATACAATCGTGGAGCAAGCGACTACTCGCGCCACATCATTCAGCCTTGGACGATATGGCAGGACTACAATCTGAACCCGTGGGACGCTGACATCGTGAAGCGCATCCTGCGCACCAAGCAGGGCGACTCCCGACGGCTCGACTATGAGAAAATCATCCACATCTGCGAGGAACGTATCAGACAAATAGACACGGAGGACTGATATGGGCGATAAAGGCAGTCAGATACGCATCTTCCTTGCCGACACTGGCGAGGAGGTTGCAATGGCGAAGGATGCACAGATACATCTATCGCCAACAAAAGAGCAAGAGCAGGAGCCATCGGAGTGGTCGCCACACGGCTACGAGATAACGGGAACAATGACCACTACGCCCGAAGAGTCCGAGCAATTCCGCAAGTTCATCGAAAGCATGAAGTTCAGCCGCAAGGAACTCCGCAAGATGTTCCATGCCGTCACTCATGGCGGTGCGATAGTCTTTCAGTCGTACTTCAATGCCGAATACGACAACGGCGAGACTGAGGAGTTCGTGCGCAACGTCTATATCAATCGCCCACGCATCCTGCGAAAGATGATAGCAGCCAACCGCCGATTCCGTTTTAAATACGACATCGTTCCACACTTCGACCCAAAGGATAAAATAATCCTATCGGAGTTCGAGCAGTAAAGTTAAACCCATTAAAACGAATAGGAAATGGCAAAAGTAAAGTATTACGCCAAGGAGAATTCCACTATCGGAACCCATTCCTTCTATGCCGTACCCATCCCCAACGGCACGCTCTCGTTCGACGTTTGAGCTATCCCGCCAAACGGGATTGCGGCGTAAGCCAAAGGGCAATATATCCCCCTGCATTATAGCCGTCCCCCGATGGGCGGGGGACTCTAAACGTGGCAACCGCCGAGATGCTGAACGCTGCCAACGGCAAGAGCCGACTGGGTTGCACCGTAGCCGCCAAGTTCAGCCGCCAGTTCTCCGACGAGGTAAGCTGGCAGAAGGTTGACCCGCAGGCTGCTGCCGCTGCATCCGGCGAGGAGGACATCACCGAGGGTGGCTCGACCGACAACCCAGGCACTGGTGGCGGCGGTATCGACACGAGCGGGGATATGGAAGGATAAGGAGATGGAAGATGTAAGAGGGCTGATGTAAGAGTCGGCTCTCTTTTCTTTATGTCACACGGAAAGCACAGAAATCACAGAAATATTGGTGCTCCGATTGTGTGACTATGAATTATTAAACATCAAGTAATTATGATCAATCTATCAACACCCAGCGACCAACTGCTGGAAGAAATCGAGCAAGACCTGAAGAAAATGATGTGGTGGCTCAATAAGCAGAAGGGCGATTCCGTCCGCAGCCACAAGCGCATCGAAATGGCGCGTAAGTACCGCCGTCGGTGGGCTGAGTTGCACCACCGTTTCATTGGCGATACCTTGGAGTATAAGTCGGCCAACGGCAACCGATGGTTTGCCTACGATGTCATCATGAAGCCCGCCGGAGCAAACGACATCATCGTGGGCACCGACAAGTTCATCTACTGGGAAACTCTCAACAGCATCGGGGCATTCCTGCCTCAGTGGTGGATGGACGGTAAGACGCAGACCTTACACCCATCCTGTCTGATATTCACCAGCCACTTCTTCGAGCGTTTCAGCGAACGGGCGAAGATTCCTTACCGCTCACGTGAAATGGTGATGTCCTTCGTCGGAGAGCTCAACTTCAAGCCCTACAAGGAAGACACCGACAAGGACGGTCACCCCATCCTGGTGTTCCGTATGAACCACACAGGCTTTGCCTATGGCGTGCGCCGCAAAGATAACCCGCAGGTCATCGAGGTGCGCACCTATCTCGACGAGTCGAACATGACTCCCACGAAGTTCAATCACTACAACGAACTGGCACAGCGCATCGAGGCCGAAGGATTCGAGGATGACGCGGCATGGCTCTCATTCATCCACGCTGCACAGTCAGGCGAAGTGCTCAACACCTAACCCCACGACATGATGAACAACGAATTTTCCCCGATTTCTTAACACGTCGCAAAGGATATGTAAAGGAATCGGGAATTTCTTAACATAATATCAAGGTAACTATGACAGAACAAGAATTTTCGCGCCAGGTATGGCGCATGTACGACCAGATCACCACAGCAGACGGAGTGAAAGGCAAGGTGCTACAGGTAGCGTTCAACACAAAAAGTGTACGTGCTTACATCTCAGGATCGCCGGAGTGGGTGAAGTGTGAACTCATCGAGTCGCACACCACAGGCAAGGGTGCCGATGGTGACGACTCGGCTATCATCGAGGAACTGCACAACAAGGTACTAAGCCAAGCCGAGCGCATCGGCAAGCTGGAGGAGGAACGGCGACTGCTTCAGGAGAAGATTAGCCGTAACTATCTGGGCGAACTGCTCCGTGCGGTCAACGTCATGCAACAGGGATTGCAAGAGCGCAAGCACAAGATTCAGCAGGTAGAAAACGGACTCGCCGCCATCTCTGCCGTCATTGACAAGATGAATAATAGCGAGGAGTAAACCTCCACCGCCATACCCACTGATAAGAGAGACCGCAACGTCGCGGACTCTCTTATCATTTAAAGCGAATTGACAATGAAACATTGGATATTTACCGACCCTACGCGATGGAAGCACTTCCTGCTGGCTATACCCATCGGACTTGTATTCACCATTCTCTGTGTGCTGGGAGTAGCCAGCGGCATGGAGTTCAAAGACAGTCAGTGGGGCGGCCGGTGGGACTGGCTCGACTGGCTCGCCACGATGCTTGGCGGACTGGTGGGGCAGGCAGTGCAAGCCGTCATTGTGCTGGCAGTTGTGTAATGTCACACGGAAATTCACAGAAAACACGGAAATAAAATCAAGGAACTATGAACGAATTTACACCAGAAGAAACCTATCTGACACGGGCATGGCTATTGGCCCACGGATGGGAGCAAGCCAACCGCATCCCATTGTTTCAGCACGACCCCGAAATAATAGATGCCGACCTTTGCGTGATTGTTGACCGCAAGATGTATATGATAGCCAAGTTTCACTACATGGGTGACAAGGCATGGGAGCCGTCGGCAATGCCCGACAGCTTTGACGTGGTGGGTGTGAACAACAACGCCGAACTGCTTGAATACGACCACACGCGACTGGTGATGGCTGCTTTCGTCTGCCATCTTACGGGCTTTGAGGTGATAGACCGCGCCATCGGTGGCGTTTATGAAATGACAATGACAAAGAAGAATTGAATAAGAAAGGGGAAGCATAAGTCAGACCGTGGTCTGTAGAGATTGCACACCAACCATGTGCAAGACTCCAAGGCAAGAAAGGAGAAGGTTGGTTCTCTGAGTATGTATGTAGGTGGGAATCCTGCCGGTGCTGCCGCGACCTCTTTCTTTTTGACCACGAATTAAATGAATTATTAAAATCAAGGAACTATGAACAAACAAAGTAAAGTAAAACAACTGCGCGACTTCATAAGGTCGCATGAGATGAGGTATTTCGTTGAGCAGTATGAGTACCGCGATCAGGTGTATATCAAGAAGGCTTTCAAGGTGGAGATCAACAACCAGGTGTATTGGGTGTATTTCTCCTATGGCGACCAACCGGAAATCAAGGACGAGAGAATCCTGCTGAAGACGATGGCCGAAGCCAAGGCGAAGGCTCAAAAGCTGCGTGATGAAATTAAGAGGAAAAAGGCGGAAGCAGCCGCCAAGCGCAAAGCCGAGTTGGAATACGTGACGAAGTTCTTGAACGATTTCAATTGGTATAGCTATCAGGATTGGAACAGCGAAGAGATAAAGCCACAGGGTCAGCCATTCGCCCAAGCCATCAAGCGGGTGTATGCCAATATGCCACGCAAGGAGAAAGACGATGAGCAGACTTACATCAATCTGCTGGAGTACTACATCAAACACGGCACCATATACACTCAGGCAAAGTCGTTCCGCAAGGAGCAGGTGGTTAGTGTGAGGTATGGCGAACAGGGAGCCGTGGAGGTTGAACTCGTCAATGGCACCACCATCATCCCCAAGAGTAATGCCGTGACGAACCTTATCAAGACGATATTCGGTGACAGGCTTGATTCGTGGTCATATAATGACGTGAAAGAGCCTACCGATAAGTTCGACAAAATAGAAACCCCGAATCGGTAGCGTAATGTCACACAGATTTCTGTGAATTTCCGTGATTTCTGTGTGACCATTATTTCCGTGAATTTCTGTGCTTTCTGTGTGACCATAAACTATGATTTTGCAATCTCGGAGATAGCAAAACGGGGTACGTTGCACAAAAAAGTATGAAAAAGAGCAAGAAAAAGCACATTTTTTGAAAAATAATTGTGTAAATACTTGCACATTTCAGAAAAAAGCCTTATCTTTGCATCAGAAATAATAAAGATAACAACTAAAACAGCGGGGGCAACGCTTAAAATTCTGCAAAAAGATTATGAAGACTACAGCAAACGGAATGACAGCAATCGGTTACATGGTTGAGAATCCTAACTTCATCAAGAAGGGCGAGTATAAGCGCACAGAGTTGGATGACTACAAAGACAGCGTTGATTTCCTGATCACATTCTGCGGCGACACACGCTACGAAATCGTTTTCAATAAGCCCGTAGAAATCAAAGCGAGCAGAAGCATTAAGAGCGAAGGTTGCAACAGATATTATGTTACTGAGAAGGCACTCTACAGTCTGAAAGCAAAATACACATGGGCTACAGACTTCTAAACCAACAGGGGAGGGGCAGCCCTCCCCACCCAAACAAAACAACCCATAAGACGAGCGGCGGCAGCTCGATAAACTCTGCCAAAGAGACAATGACACGAGTTACGAAGACATTTTTAATAAAAGCAAACAGCAGGTTGATTGACACGGCAACCACGAAGCAAGGGCTTCTAGATAAGGCAAATGCCTATGAGCGAACGATACAAGGTAGCCGCTACAAAAAAGAATATTGTCAGTACGACGAGTCCGACGGGATACATTTCGGTTATCATTTTATTTTATTTGACGAAAGACTTTTCTAAACAACCGCAATGGCGAGCGCAACTACATGTATTTACAATCATACGAATAAAACCCAAGCAACTATGACAAGAAGAATTTTGATGACTGGCAAAGATGCAAAGTACATTAACGTGCATGGTAAGGGCGTACCGTCACAAGACCGCGATATTTTACTGACAGGCGACAATGCTGAATATATCGAAGTAACGGTAGGCGACCACCGCGAAGAACATGCAATCGACAAATAAATAGATACAACTATGACAGACGAACAAAAGCAACAGACACGCGACCGCATCGGGCTCCGCATCATGTGCCTGCGCAAGTTGGCAGGGCTGACGCAAGAGCAGCTCAGCGAACGGGCAGGGCTGCAACGCGCACACATCTCGAAGATAGAGGCCGGCAAGTATGCCGTCACCTTCGAGACCATCCAGGCCATTGCCGAAGCCCTCGGCATGACCGTGGACATTGTGGATGAACGATTACAAGACTTGGCACCATTAAAGCGATTGACACCATGAAGCAGAAATGTTACGAATTCTACTGTACGCTGAAAAAGAAGGAAATCGGCGATGGGTTCGCCTGTTTCCATTGCAACAGCATCAAGAAAGCGAAAAAGCCAGGTCAGATGTGCGAGCATGAGCACGTCATGCGAGAGTACACCCGCGAAGTATGAACTCTGTCGCGAGTAACCCTCCGCCCGCATCCCCACTGATAAGAGAGACCGCAACGTCGCGGGCTCTCTTATTGTTTTAAGTATGCGACAGATTAAGCGGATTTTCGTGCATTGCACAGCCTCGTATCAGGCGACGACTACCGAGAAGTCGTTGCGGGATGAGTTTAAGGCGAAGGGGTGGAAGGCTCCAGGCTATCACTATGTGGTGAAGACGGACGGCAACATCATCCGTATGTGGCCGGAGGACAAGGTGGCAAACGGGGTGGCAGGGTATAACAAGACGGCTCTGCACGTGGCATGGATTGGTGGTATTGACCGCCAGCACCCCAAGGGCATCGACAACCGGACGGATGCACAGCGCGTGGCTCTCTTCGACCTCGTGGCTAAGCTGAAGATGCGCTACCCGCAGGCGGAGATACTCGGGCACCGTGACATCTCGCCAGACTTGAACGGCAACGGCATCGTGGACCCCTGGGAACGTATCAAGGCGTGCCCCTGCTTCGATGCGAAAGTGGAATATAAGGAACTGAATGATTAATATCACACAGAAATCACAGAAATTCACAGAAATAACTATGAACTATAACAATCCAAACGACAACTGGAGGTATGACCCTAACAAGGGTATATCCAAAAAACAAGGTTGCGCACAGGTGATAGGCACCGCGATTGGTGTGATTATCGGCACATTGCTGTGCGCTATGTTGTTCGGTTGCACCACCACGAAATATGTGCCCGTCATTGAACACAGGACGGACACGGTGCGCATTACCCAGCAGCAGCGCGACAGCATCTACCTGCACGACTCCATCCGTGTGAGCGAGAAGGGCGACACCATTCGTATAGAGAAGTGGCACACCCGATACATCGAGCGCACCAGTCACGACACTATCTACCAGTCGAAGACAGACAGCATCCCCGTGCCTTACAAGGTGACGGAGTATGTGGAGCGCAAACGCTCGGCGATGGAGTGGGTACTGATAGCCATCGGTACCATTGCCCTGTTGGGCTTCATCGTGTGGCTGGCAGTCAGAGTGAGCAGGATTTTGCCGTGAGTAATCCCACAGCCGTAATCTGGGCGATAGTTGAACAATAAAAACTTTGGAAACATGGAACAGGCAAAACAGATTCTTAGAATGGTGATCCTGATGGCATACGCATTGGGAGCCATCGGCGGCACAGGCTACGCATTGTATAGCCGTGCATACGTGATAGCAATAGCTGTGGTGGTGCTGGCAGTGCTGGCATTCCCCGTCGTAAAGAAAATCTTTCAGGATTGGACGAAGTGATGGAAATGTCAGTTGATACCATTATCAGCATTGCCACCCTGCTCCTGGGCGGAGGTGGCGGTGCTTTCTTCACATGGCGTTGGCAGCGCAGCAAAGCGAAGGCCGAGGCTAAGCAGGCGGAGGCATCAGCAGCCAAGGAACTGCAGGACATGTATCAGCAGATGATACAGGATGCCAAAGCCGACCGCGAAGACCGCCGTCAGCAGAATGAGGAACTGAGGGCAGAGCGCGACCACTACAAGAATGAGCGTAACGAACTGCGTGAGAACATCGACAAGCTGACACGATCGGTCAGCGAGTGGAAAAACGAATCAGACGAAAAGATACGAGGATTGCAGATGCAGGTGGCCCGCAATGGCCGTCAGTTGGAGATGATGCGCCCTTTCATGTGTGGCGACCTCCAGTGCAAACTCCGTCAGCCCGTGACCATCTCGGAAAGCGGGGAAGTTAAGACGAAGCGGGTGAGCCGCAAACATCAGCAAGACGAAGATTAACCGCCGTGAGGCGTGATATGTACCATTACATAATTAATATTGAAAGTTCAAATTGTAAATAGGTTAAGGTTTAGTTTAGTTATTATTTTTTATTAGCTGATTTGTTTTAGTAAGTATGAGGCTACAGAGGTAGCCTCTTTTTTTTTCTTTGCCTGCCCCAGTTGTTGGCAGGCGGTAAACCCCAAGGCGTATTTCTGCCGATAAGTAAAAAAAGGCAGAGATATGAAATTCCTGACAATAGACTACATCAAGCAGCACTCGCGTATCGACTTCGACTGCGAGGACGGAGTGCTCGCTACTTACGCGGCTTCGGCTGAGAACACGCTGCTGGCTTACATCCGCCGCACGCTGGACAATGTATGCGATATGCACGACGGCAAAATACCGCCGGAGATGTATCATGCAGCCCTCATGCTGACCGAGCAGGCTTACAACCATCGCGGTCCGGTAAGCCCTACGAACATGAGCATCGTTGCCTATGGCTTCGACCTGATTGTTAAGCCGCTGATGCGACTCGACAGCCGTACCGACCTCCAGGCAGAGCGCGACACGCTGCTGGATATGCTGGATGGCGTGCAGTCAGACCTTGACTTCGACTACACCCAGCTCAGCGAACCCACCGACGAGCAGACGGCAGCCTACGACGACATGACCGCCCGCATGGAGCAGACCCGCACAGACTACATGGGCGTGGTGAACCCGACGGCGAAGATTTGCGCCTCGATGCGTACCAAGGTGGCCGACATCAAAACCGAGTGTGAAACTATTTTTAAAACCGAATAACATATGGATTGCACGAATATTATCAGGCAGGGCGAGGAAGCCAAGTATGCCGTTATGATTGACTACGAGGGATTCTCGATGGACAGCGACGATTTCAAGGTGGAACTGTCGTGGGGATTGCAAGGCCAGTCACTCACCATTGAGAAGAGCCAGATGATCAGCAGCATCGAGAGTGGCTATTTCTTCATATTCGACACCACACCCATGACGGGACGTGTCATAGCCCGTTGCACCTACTATGTGCCCGACATTGATTGTCCTGACCAAATCCGAACCGTCACCGACGAGCAGTTGCTTTGCTTTGTGGCCACCACGCCACTGCCACGCTTTGCTTGTGTGCCGGCACCGTCGGAGTGCGAGCACCACGTCACCTACGAACGCTCAGAGCAGAGTGACGTTGCCAGCGACTACCAATACCTTATCACTTCTCAGGGT
This sequence comes from uncultured Prevotellaceae bacterium, assembly GCA_946185225.1. Lineage (GTDB taxonomy): Bacteria > Bacteroidota > Bacteroidia > Bacteroidales > Bacteroidaceae > Prevotella. The sequence continues at coordinate 13,159 of CAMHIM010000028.1, read as the reverse complement.
GACCGCATCATCACCAACGATACCGAATACATCTTAGTTTTGAAATCATCAAACGAATAAAGCGATATGGATACAACCTACAGACTTTCCCAGACCGGCAAGGAAGTGCAAGCACTCCTTGACCAAGTGACCCCCAACGAGCAAGCCATTGCCCAGGAGCAACAGCGTGCAGAGGGTGCCGAACAGCAGTTGCAGACGAACATCGACAACGAGCAGCAGCGTGCCGAAGACGCCGAACAGCAGTTGCAAGAGAACATTGACGCCATCGAACAGGGTGGTGCAGCAGCTGTTGCAGAAGAGCGTGAGCGTGCGGAGGCAGCAGAGCAGCAGTTGCAGACGAACATCAACACCGAGCAGCAGGAGCGCATTGCCGACGTGGATGCTGAGGAACAGCGTGCCCGCACCGCCGAGGAACAGAATGCCACAGCCATCACCACCGAGCAGAACCGCGCCGAGGCAGCCGAACAACAGTTGCAGGACAACATCGACGCTGAGCAACTGCGTGCTCAGGGTGCTGAACAGACGCTTCAGCAGAACATCAACAACGAACAGACCCGCGCACAGCAGGCGGAGCAGTTGCTGGATGGCAAGATAGCCCAGGAACAGCAGCGTGCCGAGGGTGTGGAGGGCGACATTCAGGCAGACATCGACACCATCAACGGCAAGATACCCGCTGCCGCCAGCCCGCAGAACCAGTTGGCAGACAAGCAGTTTGTCAATAGCAGCATTCAGACCGCCACTGCCGAGTTCAAGGGCACCTTTAACTCTAAGGGCGAATTGGACCAGGTGACTGCCAATGCCAATGACTATGCGTATGTCGTAAGCAAGGACACAGAGGGTAATACCGTTTACAGCCGCTATAAGTGGGTGGACGGCACAGGCTGGATGTTCGAATACAACCTGAACAACAGCAGCTTCACCGCCGCACAGTGGGCTGCCATCCAGTCGGGCATCACCGCCCTGCTGGTTGCCAAACTTGCCAACCTGCCTACCAACGACGTGCTGCAACAGCTCATCGGCACCAAGCAGGACCGTCTGACCTTCGACACCACACCGACCGAGAACAGCACCAATCCCGTGCAGTCGGGCGGTATCTATCATGCCCTGGAGCATAAGCAAGACTCATTGACCTTCGACGAGCAGCCGACGCAGTATTCACGCAATCCCGTCATCAGCGGTGCCCTGTTCAATATCTTCCAGTCCATCCAGTCGCTCTTCCCGCAGGCTGCCAGCCGTCAGAATCAGCTTGCCGACCGTCAGTGGGTCAGCGACCAGATAACCGCCGACGATGCCGACTTCATAGGTATCTATACCAGCCTGGAGCAGTTGGAGGAGTTGACGGGTGCAACCAAGAACGATTTTGCCTTTGTTGTCACTACAGACACCGCAGGCAACGTCATCTACACCCGCTACAGTTACGACGGCGAGGCATGGCAGTCTCAGTACTCGCTGGCCAGCAACCGCTTCACCGTGGCAGAGTGGCAGAGCATCCAGTCGGGCATCACAGCCGAACTGACCGAGAAACTGAACCTGCTGCCCAATCCGTCACAACTGACAGCATTGTTCGCAGCCAAGCAGGACAAGCTGACCTTCGACACCACTCCGACGCAGGGCTCGCAGAACCCCGTCACCTCCGAGGGTATCGCCAATGCTATCCTCGCCGCTGCCGGTGTGCAGTTCATCGACGTGGCAGTGCTTCCGACAGCAAGTGCCGCAACGATGGGTAAGATATATCTTGTTCCCAACCAGGAGCAGCCCAACGCCAGCGACTGGTACGTCACCATCTACGACGCACAGCACGACCCCATATATTACTGGAAGCAGGTAAATACCACCAGCGTTGACCTCTCCGACTATTATAAGAAGGAAGAGGTGGATGCCAAGGTGACTCGCCTTCAGACACAGATTGGTGAGCGCAACGTCACCGTGGAAGCACAGATTGTGCCCACCTCCGACACGCTGACCTATACCAACGCACTGGGTGAGACCGCCAACCACATCGTAGGCGATAAGCGCATCGTGCCCAACCAGGAAGCGACAAGCGGCTATGACACCTACATCCTGCTGCACCTTGCTAATGGTGTAGCCACATGGGGAGCCGGCGGTGGCGGCGATGCCGACATCCGTCAGAAGCTGTGGATCAACCTGAACAGCAACCAGGGCGCGGGAGATACATCGCTCAACGGCACGTCTGTGCTCGTGGAAGCCGACGGCGAAACCGTGCTTGACACCACATGGCAGGGCGAGACCTTGTTCTGCCGCATCAGTCCGCTGAAGCAGGTAGTCGTCACCGTGGGCACCAAGACGGGCTACTATCTCGAGTCGCAGACTCAGGAGTTCGAATCATCAGTGGCTGGTGAGCGCACAATGAACTTCAACTACCAGACATGCGTGGTGAAGTTCCAGCCGACCTCCAATCAGGGCGCAGGTGACAGCACCATCGAGCAGGCTACGGGAACCATCAACGGCACTGCCGTCAGCTACGGCGACACGCTGAAGGTGGCTATGGGACAGCCCATCACCGTACACTGCGACGCTATAGAAAACTACGTGACACCAGCCGACTACACCGGCACGGCCGGCACCGCAGAGCTGACACCCGCACTCGTCTATCAGACTACGCTTGTCACCTGCTCATGGGAGTCGAATCTGGGTACTGACCCCGTTATCGACGCTGTGCAGGCTACCGTGGCCGGGCGCACAGTCGGCAGTGGGCAGACCATCAAGGTGGCAACAGGCACCGAGGTCACCGTAGTATTCCCCGAAGTGGAGGGCTACCGCACGCCTGTCATCGCTCCGTTCACTGCTGAGGGCACAACGGTCATCAAACCTACCGTGCAGTATTCCACCGACATATACACCGCCGTCATCGACAGCAACCAGACGGACAAGACCGACATCGCCGATGCCCGTCTGACCGTAGGCTATACACCCGCCAGCGGCGAGCCCGTCAGCAAGACACTCGCCAGCGGCGACACCATCAAGATACCCGCAGGCACCGTGCCAACCGCCACGGCTACCGACATCAGCGGCTACCGCAAGACCGTCACCGTCAGCGACACGGCGAAGACCATCACCGCACAGTATGACACGACGCTCGTCTCCGTCAATGCCACCAGCAACCAGTCCACCCAGCAGATTACCGACCCCGTGCTGACAGGACTCGTGTTCGGCATCAACGGAACCGAGGTCACGGCAGGTCAGCAGGTCAAGGTGCCAACGGGCTCCGCACTCACCATCACCTCTCCCGACATCACCCACTACGCCAAGCAGGTCAATGCGGCAGCCACCGCCGAGGGGCAGTCGTACATGGCAACCATAGCCTACCAGACTACCCTCGTTATGCCAAACATGGTGAGCAACGTGGCTGGCGTGGAGACTTCTGCACCGGCAGGTGCAGCAGCCACCGTCACCTATCAGGGAGGCGCGGCTCAGACCGTCCGCAACGGCGAGTATGCCAAGGTACCCACTGGCACGGCGTTCGACATCGCCTATGTTGCCGTCAGCAACTACGGAACGCCGACTTCCTACAGCGGCACGGCATCAGGTACGTCGATGACCGTCCAGAAGGCGGAGTACGTGCAGGGCGTGGTGGTCATCAATATCTCGATGAGCGACAGCGACGCGGCAGCACTGGCACTCGCCGGCGCAACGGTCAGCATCAACGACGGCGAACCTATTGCATACACCGGGCAGCCCATCCCCGTTGCCCCCGTGAGCAACGTGCTGGTACACTTCAACGACGTGGAGGGCTATGCCACACCAGCCGACCAGCAGTTCATCATGCCGACAGGAACGAAGACCGTATCAGCGTCCTACGACACCACGATTTTCACCGCCTACGTCACCAGCAACCAGCAGGACGACCAGACGATTGCCGCACAGAAGATCAGCGTGAGTTACACAGGACTGTCCACCCCCAAGCAACTTGCCAACGGCGAGACTGTCAAGGTGCCCACGGGACTGACACCCACCGCCACAGCTCCCGACGTGACGGGCTACGCCAAGAGTGTGTCGGTCAATTCCGCCAACCGCACCATCACCGCTGCCTATCAGACCACGATTGTCTCAGTCAATATGGCAGGCGAGAATGCCGGTGTGGAGGGCAGTGCCCCACAAGGTGCCCAGGCCACCGTGAGCTATCAGGGAGGCACAGACCAGGTGCTGACCGACAACACACAGACCGCCAACGTACCCACGGGTACGGCATTCACCATCACCTACGCTAACGTCAGCGGTTACGCCACCCCCGCAACCTACAGCGCGACGGCCACAGGCACATCGATGACCGCACCGAAGGCCACCTATATCTATGGTGTGCTTCAGTTGAATGTCTCGATGTCTGACAGCGACGCAACGGCTCTGGCCGACGTTCAGCCGATGATTGCTATCAACGGCGGTACGGCTGCGGCCATGACAGGTAGCGCAGGAGTCTTCACAGCCAGCATGGAGGCTAACGATACCTACGAGATCACCTTCAACTCGCTGGTGGCCGACGGCTACCAGACACCCGCTGCCATCAGCGGCACGTTCCAGGGCGGTGTGCAGACGGAGACGGCTCAATACCTGACAACCATCTACACCGTGGCAGTTACCAGTTCTCTGCCAGATGACCCGACCATTGCCGGGCAACTGGTCAGCGTCAGCTACGACGGGCTCGCCACCGCCAAGCAGGTAGGCAACGGAGGCACGGTCAAGGTGCCTGCAAACCTGACACCAACGGCGACCGCCCCCGACGTACAAGGTTACGGAAAGACCATATCAGTCGATTCCGTCAACCACACCATCACCGCCGCCTACGTCTATGGCGTGCTGAATATCGAAGTCTCCATGAGCGACAACGACAACACTGCACTGGCTGACGTGACAGCCAGCATAGCCGTCAATGGCGGCGAGGCTACCGCCATGCAGGGCACGGTCGATACTACTACCCACAAGAAGACATTTGCCGTGTCGCTCAACGTGGGCGATACCTACGTGGTCAGCTTCGGCACCGTAGAGGGATATGCCACACCAGCCAACATCAGCGGCACGAAGGCAAGCGGTGTGGAGACAGCCACGGCGGAGTACGAGACCGACATCTACACGCTCACCGTCACGGGACAGAGCCGTCAGGAGACCATCGAGTATCAGCAGGACGGGCAGACGGTATCTAAGACCATCAGCAGCGGCAATGCCGTGAAGGTGCCAGCAGGCACCATCCCGACAGTGGCATCTGCTTATGTCAAGGGCTATGCCCGCACCGTCACCATCGGCACCGTGACCGCCCATGCTGCCACCATCACCGTCGTTTACGAGACAACCGCCTATTCTGTCAGCATGACGAGCAACCAGACAGGCGACCAGGTGATTGCAGCCCTGCAAGCCACCGTCGGATGGACATACGACGGACACAATGAGAGCGAAACCCTGAGTTCAGGCGACACGGTGAACGTGCCGACAGGCATCACACCGACCGTCACATTCCCCGACGCTGCGGGTTACACAAAGACCGTCACAAGCAGTGGCACTGCCTACACAGCAGCCTACACTACGGAGATCATCACCGTGGCACTGGCATCAGACACAGGCGAGGCAGATCTGTCGGGCGTGACCATCACCGTGACGGACACCACCGCCTCGGCTGTCGTCAGTCCGTTCGCATCCAGCCAGTACAAGATACCTTCCGGTCACGGATACTCCGTCAGCGTCTCAGACGACGTGGAGGGATACAAGGCTCCCGATGCCGTGACGGGCACGGCAACCAGCGGAACCGATGCTGCACTCACCGTCACCATGACCTACGAAGAGCAGGCAGGATTCGTTGACCTCGGACTGCCCAGCGGCAAGAAGTGGGCTATCGGCAACCTGGTGAAGGACTCGCAGGGCAACTACTCCATCGGAGAGGAAACCGATTGGGGAACCTACGTCTCGTGGGGTAACATCATCGGACACAACGAGGGCGAGGGCTACGACTTCAGCAGTACGAACTACAACAGCACACCAGGCTACAGCGTCGCTGCCAACATTCCCAGCAACGATGCCGCTCACGACATCGCTCTGGCAACGCTCGGCACACCTTGGCATCTGCCTACGAAAGAGGACTTCCAAGAGCTGTATGACAACACCGACTCTGAGTGGACTACCATCAATGGCGTGGCAGGTCGTAAATTTATGAAGAAGAGCGACCATTCTGTTTACGTGTTCTTCCCCGCCAGCGGTCGCTGCAATGGGTCTTCGCTTGACTTCCGCGGCACGTACGGCTACTACTGGAGTGCATCGTTCAACGGTTCGACGGGCGCCTACTACCTGTTCTTCAGTAGTTCGGGCGTGTACCCTCAGAACGACGACTACCGCTACCGTGGCTTTACGGTTCGGCCCGTTCAGTAATTCGCCTGCAACCGATTTTTACATCTGGGCTTGTCGCGCCACAAGCGCGACGAACAAAAGCCCAGACGTAAAAATCGAAACAATATAAATAATAAAAAGATAAAGCAATGAGATTATCCGCAGCTTTAGAATTTGAAAAGCTCCGCGAGGACGCTGCCTCGTGGAATAAAGTGATACTACACCGCGACGGAAAGTTCTACCACGCCTACGACTGGAGCGCATGGCTCATCAAGCAGTACGTCTGCACCGAGGAGTTCCAGCAACAGCGCGGCGACGAGAAACTTCTCCAGGTAAACCGCTACCCGTCGAAGCACGGCGAGTATGCCATGCTCGGATTTCCGCTCGACAGCATCTCGAAGTATATTCCCGCCTACGAGGAGGCACGAAAAATGGAAGATAGCGACGACATGGAGATAACCGTCAGCATAGACTTCGGCGAGGCAGACTACGAAACACTTCAACAAATGTATGAAGAGTGGTTCGCTAACTGCCAACTGAAGGAGAAGAAGGGCAAGAGCAATGCCGCCATGATGCACTCCGACGGCAACGCACCGGCACTGGCCCGAAGCGGTATCTTCTCCATCCTGGTCAAGGTGCTGGCGTACCCCGTAGAGGCGAAAACACCCGCCGAGAATATAGAGTTCATCAGTCAGCTGCGGCAGGAGGTTGCCGCTCTGCTCTGACATATCATTAATCACCTCATGCTTCATAGGGGCGCAAATGTTCAGAATAAGGCGAATTCATAGGTTGCACGTCTCTCCTGTCAGGAGGGAAAAACAAAAGACGCGGGACGGCTTCACCATAGATTCCATCCCGATATCGTAGCAGGTGGCAACTGACAATTAGAGGCACGTGTTCTTCCCCGCCAGCGGTCGCTACAATGGTACTTCGCTTGACAACCGCGGCACGAACGGCAACTACTGGAGTGCATCGTTCAACGATTCGACGAACGCCTACAACCTGAACTTCAATAGTTCGAACGTGAACCCTCAGAACAACAACAACCGCTACCGTGGCTTAACGGTTCGGCCCGTTCAGCACTCGCCCAAAGCAACAGAACGAAACACAAGAGAGGATAGTATGGCTTACACACTGACAAGAGAGGCACTGCTGCTCGACCTTCACGCCGCATTCCAGTCGGCCAAGCGCAAGAAGGCGGCCAAGCCCTATGTGCGTGTGTTCGAAAAGAATCTGGATGCCAACATCAGCAGTCTGGCCGACGACCTGATCAATAGGACATACCAGCCAGAACCCTCCAGTTGTTTCGTTGTGCAGCGTCCCAAGAAGCGTGAGGTGTTTGCCGCACAGTTCCGTGACCGTGTGGTTCATCACCTCTATTTCAACTATACGCATAAGTTGTTTGAGCGTACCTTCATTGCCGATACCTACAGTTGCATCGAAGGGCGTGGCACGCACTACGGCATAGACCGATTAAAAAAGCACATCCGCCAGGAGTCCATGAACTGGCAGCGCGACTGCTACGTGATGAAACTCGACATCCGCGGATATTTTATGCACATCGACCGTCAACGCCTGCTGGAGATAGCCACCGGCACGCTCAGGAAAATGGCAGGAAGGGTGGACGGCATGGATATAGACTTCCTGCTGTGGCTGACAGAGCAGATCGTGATGCTCGATCCGAAGACCTCATGCAAGATTATCGGCACACCACGGGAATGGGAAGGACTGGACAAGAACAAGTCACTTTTTTATACGCCCGACGGTTGCGGACTGCCTATCGGCAACCTTACTTCACAATTATTCAGCAACGTCTATCTGAACGAGCTCGACCAATATTGCAAGCGCACACTCGGATGCAAGCACTATGGGCGATATGTGGATGATGCCTACATCGTGAGCCGTGACCGCGACTGGCTTCTGTCGCTCGTTCCCCAGATTCGTGACTTCCTGAAAGACCGCTTGCACCTTGACTTGCACATGGGCAAAACACAGGTGATTGATGTCCGCCGAGGTGTGGAGTTCCTTGGTGCCTATATACTGCCTTATCGTACCTATATCAGCAATGAGTCGCTAAGGCGGATGATGGAACAGATGGAAGGCATGTGGAATGTAAGCAAGGAAAGCATGTACCATTCCGTCAACTCGTGGCTGGGTGTGCTCAGCCATTACGATTCGTTCAACATCAGGTGCGAGTTGTTCATGAATACCCGGTTTCTTCGCTATGGTTCTTTCGACCGCGATATGACGACATTTACGCTGAGTAAACCCACGACGGAAATTGCCGCGTAAGGTATAAATAAATGTTACAGTAAAAACGATTGAGATATGAGTAAAATGCACGGCCCCAAGGAGTGCTTCGTGCCTGTAAGACAGGACGCAAGCCAAGTGATAGTAAGTTACGAAATGACTGCCGACGGCAAGAAAAACGCCTTCTGGCATGAAGTGACATTTTTCAAGAAGAAAGGAATCCCTACGCTGGAGCAGCTGAAGGCCGCCGTCATTGCCGACATCAACGACCGCGTAAAGACAGCCATCATCAGCGGCTTCACATACGAGGGCAACCCCGTGTGGCTCTCACAGGAGAACCAACTGAACTTCTCGCAGGCTGTCGTGCCCGCCACATTGAAAATCGGCGAACAGGCAGACGGCACGCCCATCTACAAGACCTTCAGCGGCGCTGAAGAACTGAAAGCATTCAACGATGCGTGCTCGCTCTGGCGTCAGCAGTGCCTCAGTGAGGGCTACCAGAAGAAGGACGGGATGGACTGGAGTCCCTACGAAGCCTATTTCCCCATAACCCCCAATGCAGAATAGCGTATGGCATACACAGCAGGCTTTCTGAAAGACCTTGTGACGATCCTCAACCGCAAGGAGGCACAGCAGGGCAAGTTCGGACTCGACTCGGCTGGCATCGAGTGGGAGAACGTGGGTTGCATCCATGCGAACGTGGACTGGCAAAAAGGAAAAAGCGGCATGACCGCCGGTGCCCTCGATGCCTACGGCGTGAAGATTGTGCGCATGAGGTGGAACAATATCATCACTGAGCGCAGCCGCATACAGTACGATGGCAGAACATACCAGATACTGCCGGAGACATTCAACGCCAACCGACAGGAGAACACCATCCAGTTCCTTTGTCAGCAGATTATTAACGACAAATAAGTAACTATGAAGAAGACAGTAGCAATTATTCATTTCAACACGCCCGAACTGACGGAGGCTGGTATCAAGAGTCTGCGCAAGCATGGCGGTGAAAAGTATCACGTCACCATCTTTGACAACAGCGACAGCAAACCGTTCAAGAGACGGATGCGGGGCGTGAAGGTGATTGACAACACAAAAGGACAGATTATCGACTTCGACACAGAACTGGAGAAGTACCCTGAGCGCGACCGCTCGATAGGTTGTGCCAAGGGTTGCGAGTTCGGCAGCGTGAAGCACATGATGACGGTGCAAAAGCTGTGGGAGTTGTTGCCCCAGGGCTTCGTGCTGATGGAGTCGGACATTCTGATCAAAAAGAACATCGACGAATTCTTCAATGAGGAATACAGCGTGTATGGATATTGCCAGAAGGCGCAGCCGTACAACCCGTTTGGCATCGGTCGCATGCTGCCGATGCTTTGTTGGATGAATGTACCGATGCTCCAGCGCGAGGGTGCCAAATATTTCGACCCTGAGCGCACCTATGGACTGCTGCCTGGTGGTAAGCAAAACCGAAATAACTGGTATGACACAGGCGCACCTCTGCTCGAAGACATCCTATCCAAGCGTCCGAGGCTAAAGGGCTACCACCGCGACATCCGAGAGTTTGTGGAGCATTTCGGCAGCGGATCGTGGCAGAATAATTCACTCGACGCTCACAAGGCGTGGTTGGAACAACATAAAGACTTGTGGCTATGAGAATCGAGGTATTTACATTCTGTTGGAACGAGATGGTTGTGCTGCCGTTCGCCGTTGACTACTGGCGACGCTATGCCGACCATGTGACGGTGTTCGACAATGGCTCGACCGACGGCTCGCTGGAGTTTATGCAGCAACACGCTGACTTGATTACCATTGAGCATTGGGACACAAACAATCAAATCAACGACCGCATGCTGCTCGACGCTAAGAACGAGGCGTGGAAACGTGCCCGTGGCTCTGCCGACTTGGTTGTTATGGCTGATATGGACGAGATGCTGATTCCGATGGACGAAGAACTTCAGCGGATGATGGACGAAGGTTGCACGGTGTGCATGCCTCGCTGGTTTACGATGATGAGCGACGAGGTGCCACAGCATGAAGACGGCAAGCTGTTGCACGAGATTCGCCCTTTTGCATATCAGGCACCGGCTAAGGCCATCGTGTTCGACCCAAACAAAATCGAGAATATGCGCTACGAGCCAGGGGCACACCAGTGCCAGCCAGAAGGTTATGTGAAGTGGTTCGAGGGTGGCATCTATTGTTTGCATACCGACCACAATTTCTCTCTGGAAAACAAGATTGAACGCTACCGCCAGATGAACGCCCGTCAATCGGCCATCAACCGACAGAAGGGCTGGGGCATTCACTACGGCTTCAGCGAGGAACACTTGCGCAAGTGGTGGGGCGAGGCTTGGCAGCAGACGGTAAACTTCAATGAAATCCTACAACAGCACAATGGGTAAGGTAGCAGCAATGGCCCTGTGTCGTATGGGCAATCAGATGTTTATCGCGGCAGCGGCTCGCACGTTTGCAGCCCGCACAGGCCGCGAGTTCATCGGACTGGTGAAGACGGACATCGAGCGCGACTATCCGCAACAGCAGATGGAGACCGTGATGCGACGGGTGCCGTGGGTGACACGCGAGGCGGTGAAGGACTTTGTGGAGATTCCGCACGGCGAATACCTGTGCAACGGATTTCCTGAGACCGATGCCGACAACGTGCTGCTGAATGACTTCTTTCAGGATGCCCGCTGCATCGACCGCGACATTGCCTTTGACCTCTTCAAGCCTTACGACTCGATCCTAAAGGAAATCCACGAAGTCTATGGCGACGTGAGCGACATGGTGTGTGTGAATGTGCGTCGTGGCGATTATCTCAGATGCCAGAAAGACGGATTCCGTGTACTGACAAAACACGACATCAGTACAATGCTGCGGACATTCTTCCCGAAAGAGAAAGTGCTGTTTGTCAGCGAGGACATCGAGTGGTGCAAGCAGAACTTCAGCGGTAATCGCTTCACATTTGCCGACCGTCCGTGCCGCTACAAAACCGAAATGGACTTGTATCTGCCGACACAATGCAAGGCGAACATCATCAGCAATTCCACTTTCTCGTGGTGGGGTGCCTATCTGAACGAGCGAGCCGAGAAGGTTGTCTGTCCGTGGCCGTGGTTCTCCGACGGGAAGATTAACCCCATGAGCCATGTACTGCCAGACGGCTGGCTGAAATTCTGAGAGTAAACCCAATACCATATTTCAACTGATTAGAAAAGGCAAATGATTATGGACAATATTTTTGCAAATCTTTTCCGCTACCGCAAGCGCGAGGCGACACCCACACCGGGAGTGCCCAGCAGCACCATGCCTGCCGACAATGGCAAGCAGACGGTGCAGGGTGGCGACTACCAGGAGCGCATTGCCTACGTCCGAGGCCCTGAGCAGGCGTTGGTCGTGGCATCGGTCTATCGTGCCGTCAACCTCCGAGCCGACACGATGAGCGTCATGCCCGTGCAGTACCGCAAGAAGGACTTCGAGGGCGGCAACTTCGTACAGGACATGCGCGGACTGGGTAAGCGCATCAACTACCTGTTGCAGGAAGAGCCGAACCCCATCATGACCGCTGCCGACCTGTGGCGGCTGGTGGAAATCAACCGCCTGTTCTACGGCAACAGCTTTGTGTATATCGAGCGCGACGAGTTCGGATTCCCGCTGCACTTGTGGCTGGTGAAGACGGGCGGCTACAACATCAACACGGGTCGCTATGCCAGCATCGTCTATCTGACCGACCACGGCTACATGACGCTGACGGACGTGCCCCGCGAGGACGTGCTGCACTTCGCCAACACCTTCCGCTATCAGAACGGCATCTGGGGCATCCCGACGCTTCAGTACGCCATCGAGACGCTTTCGCTCAACCGCACCCTGCGCTCGCAGGCTTTGGAAACGGCAGCCAAGGGTGGACGTGTAAAACTGATCATCGGTGAGCAACCGCCCGCCAGCGGCTACAGTCCCATCAGCCAAGGTTTGTTCGACCCCAAGCAGATGAACGACTACGCCCAGGAGCTTCAGAAGAAGATGTACTCCGGCCACGACATCCTCGCCATCCGAGGGCTCGACAAGGTGCAGAACATCTCAATGACAAGTGCCGAGATGCAGATGTTCGAGCAAATGGGTGCCACGAACGACGACGTAAGTAGATATTTCGGTGTGCCGAGACCATTGCTGATGCTCGACACCAACTCGCACTACAACGACTATCAGAACGCCACGATGGAGTTCCACACGCGAACCATCCTGCCGCTGAAGAACCGCAACGAGAAGGAGATTGCCCGCAAGCTCATCGGCATGAAGGACTACGGCACCCGCGACATCCACATCTGCGAAGACCCGCTGATGGTGATGGACCCCGAACGCCGTGCGAAGGTGGCACAGCTGAAGATGCAGGCAGGACTCTGCACCGTCAACGAAGCCCGCCGCGACTTCGACATGCCAGCCGTGGAGGATGGCGACGTGCCAATGGCATCGGCCAACCTCATGACGCTGAAAGCACTTATCGCCAAGAGCGACGCAAGCACCCAGCTGAAGCCCGGTAACTACACCGTAGGAGAACCGCCAAAGGAGGGCGAGGAAACCGCATGAAGTTAGT
>CAMHIM010000027.1 GCA_946185225.1 uncultured Prevotellaceae bacterium | reverse complement strand
TAGAAAGGCTAGAAAATCTAGAACAGGCTCTGTTCTCCGTGGTCAATATGGGTGACGCGGTCGTTCAGTTCTGCCAGTTTGCCAGAGTTCCACCGGTCGGTGGTTCCTACGAGGTAGCCTGTGATACGCTGTAGCTTGTCAATGTGACGGCTGCCGCACTTGGGGCATACCTCCAGTTTGTCATCGGCATTCTCGTAGCCGCAGTCCATGCAGCGATTGCGATTGTGGTTTACGCTTCCATAACCCATGTTCAGACGGTCCATCATGTCTACGACATTCATGATGACTTGCGGATTGTGGGTGGCGTCGCCGTCAATCTCTACGTAGAAGATGTGTCCACCGCGAGTGAGCTCATGGTAGGGGGCCTCCACTTCAGCCTTATGGCGGGCCGAGCATTTGTAGTAGACGGGAACGTGGTTGGAGTTGGTGTAGTAGTCACGGTCGGTGATGCCGGGGATGATGCCGAACTCCTTGCGGTCTTTCTTGGTGAATTTCCCGCTGAGTCCTTCGGCGGGTGTTGCCAGTACCGAGTAGTTGTGGTGGTAACGGTCGCAGAACTCGCCGACGCGGTCACGCATGTAGGTCACAATCTTCAGCCCCAGTTCCTGTGCTTCCTCGCTTTCTCCGTGGTGTTTGCCAATAAGGGCAACGAGTGTCTCGGCCAGTCCGATGAAGCCGATGCCCAGCGTACCTTGGTTGATGACGCTCTCGACTGTATCAGTGGGCCCCAGTTTGTCGGCACCAATCCAAAGGCTCTTCATGAGCAGAGGGAACTGCTTGGCAAAAGCAGTTTTCTGGAACTGGTAGCGGTCGTCCAGTTGCTTGGCGGTAATTTCCAGCATGCGGTCAAGCTTTGCAAAGAACTGGCCGATGCGCTGCTGTTTGTCTTCGATGCCCATGCATTCGATGGCCAGTTTCACAATGTTGATGGTCGAGAATGACAGGTTGCCGCGACCTATAGAGGTCTTTGGGCCGAAACGGTTCTCGAAGACGCGTGTGCGGCAACCCATGGTGGCTACCTCGTGCATATAACGGTTAGGATCGTCTGCGCGCCATTCGCTGTCCTGGTTGTACGTGGCGTCGAGGTTCAGAAAGTTCGGGAAGAACCGGCGTGCTGTCACCTTGCATGCCAGCTGGTAGAGATCGAAGTTGCGGTCTTCGGGCAGGTAGTTGACGCCTCGTTTCTTCTTCCATATCTGTATGGGGAAGATGGCAGTCTCGCCTCCGCCCACACCTTCGTAGGTAGAAAGCAGGATTTCGCGCATGATGCAACGTCCCTCGGCACTCGTGTCCGTACCATAGTTAATGGAGGAGAACACTACTTGATTGCCGCCTCTTGAGTGGATGGTGTTCATGTTGTGGATAAAAGCCTCCATAGCCTGATGTACTCGGCCGATGGTCTTGTTGATAGCGTGCTGTTGTGCCCGTTCGCGTCCGGTCAGTCCGTCAAGAGGCTTCTTGATGTAGTCAATGAGGGGTTCGTCGTACAAATCCTTGTAGTCTTCGCCGTTCAGCTCCTCCAGGGCTTTCAGCTCCTCGATGTAGCTCATGCGGACGTAGGGTGCCAGATAGAAGTCGAAGGCGGGAATGGCCTGTCCGCCGTGCATCTCGTTCTGGGCACACTCCATGGATATACATGCCAGTACCGAGGCCGTCTCGATGCGTTTTGCAGGGCGTGAGGCGCCGTGGCCGGCAATGAACCCGCACTCGAGGATGTGGTCCAGCGGGTGCTGTACGCAGGTCAGTGACTTCGTGGGATAGTAGTCTTTGTCGTGAATGTGCAGGTAGTTGTGCTCCACGGCCTCGCGGCTCTCCTCAGAGAGCAGGTAGTCGTCCACGAAGGGCTTGGTGGTCTCTGAGGCAAACTTCATCATCATGCCCGCCGGAGTATCGGCGTTCATGTTGGCGTTCTCGCGGGTGACATCGTTGTTCTTGATGTTCACGATGTCCAGAAAGACGTCGCGTGTCTTTGCCTTACGGGCGATGGAGCGCTGGTTGCGGTAGGCGATGTAGCGCTGGGCCACGTCCTTGCGGCTTGACTTCATCAGCTCTACCTCTACGGCATCCTGGATTTCCTCCACGGTCATCTGGTCCTGACCGCGCTGTGCGATGCGGTCTGTAATTTGGTAGAGCAGACGTTCGTCCTCCCCCTTGTCGGTGTGTAGCATGGCCTTACGGATGGCGGCCATGATTTTCTGTTCGTTAAAGCCCACAATGCGCCCGTCGCGCTTCACAACTGTCTGTATCATAATAGAAAAGGAATATATTTAGGTTTGTACTTGATTACGCTTGCAAAGGTACTACAAATAATCACAAGTATGATATTTTGGAAAACTTTTCTTATGTTAATAATTGTCAAATCACTGAAGGACAATGTATTGTGAAAAGTTTTGGAAAACTTTACCTTGCTTTCTCCGTCTTGGAGTTTCCTGTTTTGGGAAACTATTCTGTTATTCCTGGCGGTTGTCTTGTTCCGTTAAAAAGAAAGGGACAGACAATCCTCAGATGGGGAATGTCTGTCCTTGATTGCTCTTGCGGGAGTTTTCCTGAACGTCTTGTTACTTGATGAGTTCAGCCAGTTTGTTGTACAGATCCTCGCCGCGCAGGTTTTTGGCTATAATCTTGCCATCCTTGTCAATGAGTATGTTGGCAGGGATACCTCGTACGTTGTAGAGTTTAGCCCCTTCGCATTCCCATCCTTTCAGGTCGCTCATGTGGGGCCATGGTAGTTTCAGTTGGTCAATGGCTTTCAGCCATGCCTCTTTGTCGTTGTCCAGTGAGACTCCCAATACTTCGAACCCTTTCTGGTGGAAGGCATTGTAAGCCTTGATGACGAAAGGCATTTCTGCACGGCAGGGGCCGCACCACGAAGCCCAGAAGTCAACGAGCAGGAAGTCGTTTTTGCCAACAAAGTCGCTGACTTTCATTTCCTTGCCGTCTGTTCCGGACATGGTGAAGTCGGTGAACTTAGAGCCTATTGCAGTGGCAGCCTCGGCGGCACGCTCGGCCATGATGCTCTTGTAGACGGGGAACTGTGGCTGTTTCTCTCCGAAGAGTTTCAGTATGTTCTCCTGTTCCTCATCGGTGAAGTCCTTCATGTAATAAGCGAAGAGCATGTCGCTCAATGCGGAAGGCACGTGCTTGATGATGAAGTCCTTGTGATACTGTTTCTGCAGTTCCGTCAATGAGTCCACCTGCTTCTGGGCTATCTTCTTGGCATCCTCAGTAGCGGTGCTGTCCAGCGTGATTTTCCAAGGTTTGTCAGTCTTTTCCTGCCATTCCTTGTCGCCAGCCTCGAACTCTTCGAAGAGTCTCTGGTTGGGACCGCCCTCAATCTTATCGTTCTTGCTGTCGGCCGTCAAGGTAACTTTAATGTCGGCGTTCTCCAGAATGAACATGGTCGTGTTCGTTGCCTCTCCTTGATGGATGGGTACGATGTAGCGCAGTGAGGCTCCCTCTGTTTCTCCTTTGAACACGAACTGGCCGTTCTTAACAATGGTAGTGTCCTGGGGAATCATGGAGAAGAATCCCTCCATGGAGCAAATAAAGACGGTGTCGCCGTCTTCTGTTCCTTCAGCGGTTCCGGTGATGGTGTAGCCTGTTGCAGACTTCTGCGAGCAGGCTGCCATGAGGAGTAGCGAGGTGCAGACAAAAATAAGTTTCTTCATGTTAATATTTATTTGTTATTGATGTTTTTGAGTTCTTCCATCAACTGCCGAGCCTCCGCAGGACTCTCAGGAGAGGCAACGACATGGCCGTCGGGTGATACCAGCAGGTAGTAGGGCACCCCGTTGCCTATCTGGTACTCAGTGAACAGACGCTCGTAGCCCCTCTTGGTAGTACGGTACTGTGGCCATGGCTCAGGATGCTTCTCCATGGCATTGTTCCATGCATCCTCTTTCTCGTCGATGCTTACGGCAATGACTTGCAGACAATCCTTGAAGTCCTCTGCCAGTTTTGCTACGTCAGGCATGGAGTAGATACAGATGCCGCACCATGAGGCCCAGAAGTCCACCAGCACGTAATGCCCGTTCTTGGGTAGTACATCCGTCAGGTGGCATGTCTGTCCTGTCCTGTCTGTCAGTTCCAGGTCGGCCACGGGCGATCCTTTCACGGTGCGCTTGACGGACTCCATGCGCTGTTGTAGCATATGCAGGTGTAACGTGTCGTCAGGACATTCTTGCAGTGTGGTGGCAAGCAGGTCAGCTTGTTTGGCGGTTAACCGGTAAGCCCGTTTCGTGAGCTGCAGGGCTAACCACACGCTGATGGCTGACTGCGGATGATGCTCAATGAACTTCCAGGGGTTTGCCTTTTTACCCATGTCCAGCCACTCGTTATAGTCTTCCTGTACACGTGTGCCGGTAAGACGTCCTTGGGGGTCTTTGGACAGTGGGTTGTCCAGCGTAAACCGGAGTGCACCGTTTGACACGAACACCTCGCTGTATGTCCAGCGTATGGAGTCCTGGGGCCAGTGATTCTGCTCCACCAACTTTAGGTTGTTGGTCATGAGTGTACCTTGGCAGGGTGTGTCAGCCTTACCGGCCATCAGGAATTTCCCGTCTTTGATTTCTATTTCATCACAGAGGCTTACACTAAATGCAGTATCCGTTTGTACTACCAGTCCAGCCATGTAGCCGTCGGGAAGGTTGACCTCTCCTTCGATGGTAAAACTGTCCGGCTGCTGTGTGCCGTTACAGGCAGCGGCACACAGCAGGGAGAGGACAGCGAGTGTTAACAGTTTTCTCATTGATACCGTTTGCTGTTATTTGCGTAGGTAGACCTTCTTTCCGTCGAAGACATAGACACCCTTTTGGTCTACATTGTTGCGACGGCGTCCCTGTAAGTCGTAGATGCGCTTGGCAGTGGTACCTTTGGATGCCTTCACGTCTTTGATTCCGTCAACGATGACTGCATTGACATCAATGACGATGACGTCAGGAGCCGTTGTGTTAGATTTATCAAAGGTCGAGGTTGGCAGTTGCAGATAGGGGGTTTCTGGGTCCAGTAGTCCTGTCACTCGGTTGAAGCACATGTTCTCTGCGTCCAGCGTGTAATAGGTTGTGGGCACATCAACAGTAATGGTGTCCACGTTGATTCCTTCTTTACCGGACCACTGCATTGTTGAATACTCGCTCGGCGTACTGTAGTTTTCCGTTTGCCAGGCTTTGATGGTCTTCTTTCCCTTAGCATAAAGCAGGTCCATGTAGCCGGCCCAATAGTAACGTGCATCATTAACGATAGGCTTGGTGAAGTAGGTGTTGGCATCGCCATAGGTAGAAGCCTGGGTGCTGTCGGCTGAGATGGTGTAAGTTTCGACGCCTTCGGGCAAGTAGCAGTCGGCATCGTTGCAGATGAACGGTATCAGCTTGCCCTCGCCGAAGTCCAGTGTCACGTCCGAGGTGTGCTTGAAGTGTGCCGTGTAGATCTCAGGGGTTGTGGCGGTGATGTGGAGTTCTGGATCAACACTGTATTTCTCCCCATTGCCGTTTACTTCCCAGTAGTCGAAGCTACATTTCTCGTCTGCTGGTGTCGCGGTCAATGTCAGTTCGTCGCCGGTGTCGTTGACGAGTTTGCTGATGGTGGCTGTTCCCAGGTGGTCATTGTCCTCTGCAACATTTACGGCCACCTTGGTGAAGACGGCGCGGAAGTAGTTCTGGGGGTCCATGGGCATCAGCGCTTCCACCTCTTCTTTAGAGGCCGACTCGCCGTTGTCAGCTTTCTTCGTTATTCCGTTCAGTCTTTCCAGATTAGCGGGGTTTTCGGTGCTGACAAGAAAGTCCGACTCTGTTTTTGTCTCTGTCTCAACGTCATAATCGTCCCGGATAAAACCGGCAAAGACATATCCTTCTGCGGGTTTGGCTGCGCAGTAGAAAGATCCCATGGTGCTGGTCTCCTCAAAGGTGATGGATTCCTTCCATGCATCATCTTTTACTTCCGTCAGGTCGATGATAGATCCAGGATCTTCTGTGTTTACGTAGACAAAACCTTTGCCCGTAGGGTAGGCTTTAACCTCAGTGTTGTAGGCATAGTAATCTTCACTGCCTGCCAGGACACTGAGTGCTGATGTTAGCAACAGGGCTGCCATGACGGCAAACCGCTTACTGTAAGTAAATGTTCTCTTCATGCTTTTTTGTGTTTATGAGTTATATATGTGTTCGGGATATATTGTTTTTCACTTCTCCTTTTTTCTTCTCCAGAAAAATACCATTCCTGCTACCGCTGTCAGTATCAGTATCAATCCTGCTGTGTTTGGTGTCACCAATGGAGGTTCCACCTTGAGAACCTGCGGAGCAATCAGCAAGGCCTCTCCTTTGACAAGGGGACGCTTTCCTGTGCTGTCACCCTCCAGTGTGGCCTTCTGCCATACCTCTGCCATGACCTCCGGCATGAACATGACGCTGACATCAGCCCGTTTCCTGCCTTTGTCCCCCATGTGCAGTTTCCAGAACAGTCCGGCCCATGGCGAGTTTCTCGAGCAGCTGTCCGCGACATCGTTGTACGAGCCCTCCAGCATCTGTGGCAAGTCGTGATAGACGATGCGCTCATGGTCGAGCGACTGTTCCGTGATGTATGCCACCATGGACGTACAGCTGTTCTGCGTCACGTCAAATGTCCAGCGTGGCGGTTTTACCGCTTCCTCGTCCAGTAGGCGCCATAGTGTCTGTTTCTCCTTGGGTAGCAGGTTCAGTTCGTATTGTGTCATGCTGCGTCCCAGTTTTTTGAAGTGTGCAATAAACATCTCTGACGGAACGCTACTGAACCCTGCCTTTGAGTCGCTGGTAAAGAACTTCGTTAAGTTCTGCACGTTCATCGGCATCTCGAAGGTGAAGCAGTAGTCCAGCCCCTGCGACGGACATTCCATACGCAGTGCCACATGGCCATAAGCCTCGTAGACGGCATTGCCCGGTCCGATGACAAGCAGGCTGGCATGCACGAAGTCATCACGGCTTGCTGCCCGGTTGATGGAGTCAGCGTCGACAGCTCTGATGGAGGTTGCCCATAGGAAGGTCAGCAGGAGTACAGTTGCCTTATTCCACGTCACGGACATAGCGTACGCTGAGTTTTACATGCTTGGGGTCAATGCTCATGCGGCAGACCGAGTTGCGGTTATAGGTCAACTTGCGGCAGAAGTAGAATTCTCCTTCTTTGTTGTTGTCCATACTACTTGTCCAGTAGTAGGCGAAGACCCCCATGAAGCGCCACGGAGACCTTCCCATGTTGATGTTCTCCGTGTAGTAGCCGCCCAGCAGCAGGTTCAGGTCGCATACGTCATCCTTGATAGAGAACATGTTGTGGGCAATGTTGCCGCGCCAGTCGTTACGATTAGCGTCAACCGCTGACATGCCCAGCAGTTGCTCCAGTTGCTGCCAGTCTTTGTCGGAGGGGACTCGCCATCCGTCAGGACAGGCATCCTCAGCCCCTTTCAGCGTATAGAGACGACCGTATTTGGCCAGGTTACGTGTGCCTTCCGGGTTCGTTTCGTACTCGTCTGCATCCAGGTAGATGGTACATAACTCTTCGTTTCCCAGATCATAGCGGAAGTTCTCGGTCATCCACTCCTGCTTGCCGTAGCGTACCCATCCGTACTCTTGGCCGTCGCGTGAGTCCGTCCAGACGCCCTTGGCCGAGGCACTTACCTTGGCGGCCCGGTCGTCGCTGTTGTCATCGCTGCATGCAGGGCAGCCCATCAGGATGACGGCCATGCATGACAGCAGAAAGAATTGTTTTCTCATATATGTTTCTTTTCTTAGAATACGTAACCCAGTTCTGTGAGTATGCTTCTCATGATGTCGTATTTCTGCAGCACCAGCGGATAGTCGGCATAACGGCTCTTGATTGTTTCCTCAGGAGTCGTGATGATACTGTTAGCATAGGCACTCAGGTCTGCATCGCGGGTTGTCAGAGTGGACGAGAGGGCGCCTCCGCCCTTTCCCAGGAATCCGTATCTGTAGTAGTCTTCTTGCTTCAGAGATCCTGAACTGCTGACGTCCGACGGCTGAAGTGTGTAATAGTCAGCGCTGACGCTGTAGAAATCAGCGAAGGCATCGCTGTGCATCTTTACCATCTCGCCGACGATGATGTTCAACACGCGATTGGCATAGTTTGTCTTTTGGGCGTCGGTACGGTCACGCAGCAGCAGGTAGTTTCCTGCAATGGCGATGCATCGTTGTCCCACTGCAGCATAAGGGCGGCTGGTCTCTGCATTGATGCTTCTGCCCAGCTTTCCGGTAATGACGTTAGTCAGCAGCCAGCTGTATGGGCGGAACGCGCCGTTGAAGTGGGGCAGGATAAATGTGCTTGCGAAGTCATGGATGGCGGTTTTCTTTTCCCATGTGTCCAGATAGGTGAAAGAATAGGTGACTTGCGACGATCCGTAGCCTGTTTGTCCGATAGTGTAAGTGAGGTCGACGGTTTCCACGAAGTAGCGTGGGTCGCCGTTGATGTCCGTACCCAGCAGCTTGCGCTGCAGTGTGTCGTTGAACAGCAGGTATGAACCGTATTTCTCGAAGAAGCTGCGGCGTAGCTGTGCCTCTTCACTGTTGTCGCCGTCGGCTGGGCGGAAGAAGTCCGTCGGATTGTGGATGTCGGCTTCCGGTTCGTCCTCGCTGCTGCATGATGTCAGTATCGGCGTAGCCAGCAGGGCAATTGTGGCCAGCAGTGTGAGATATTTGTTGATAATCATATGTTTCCTTGTATTAGTTGTTCGCGATGGTATATTCCCGCCATTGGTTGTTGTTTCCCTGCATGCCGGTATTGTAGTCCAGCACCTCATGCGGTATGGGCAGTGTCCAGAAGCTGTCGTCCTCGGTGAGCACGAAGCGTCGCACCTCGGACACGGCGATGCTGTTGCGCTCCTTGAAGACGGTATAGTCATGCGTGATGGACTTCTTCTCGGGTTGTACCTGACAGACGCGGTAGCGGCGCAGGTCGAACCAGCGTTGTCCCTGAAGGATGAACTCTCTGCGCCGTTCCAGCCGGATGGTCTTGATGAGCTGTTCGCCGGTGTTGTTGGCCGTGATTTCCGGTGCCCCGTTCTCATAACGGTTCTTGAGTAGCTGCTGCAAGGCGGTCTTTGCCTTCTGGTCGTTGCCTTGGTAGGCCTCTGCCTCTGCCAGATTCAGATAGGCCTCTGCGGAGCGCATCCAGAAGACGGACGACACCTCGGCCCGGCGGTCCTGTGCACCATAAGAGTAGTTCTTCCAGTAGAAGGCTGCTTCTGAGGGTTGAGGGGCAGGGGTGAATTTGTTGGTATTCTCGCGCATGGTCAGCCCGTTGAACACACCGTATTTCCACAGCCACTGCTTCAGGCGCAGGTCACGCTGTGAATATAGCTGGTACTGCTGTTCGCTGACGCGCAGTCCCTTGTAGCCGTGATAGAGCATGACGGGCACGTCATCGCCTCCGGTAGAGAAGATGTTCTCCGAGTTGGAGGCAAGCATGAAGCGGTTTGTATTGCTGTTCAGGTCCTGCAGTTGCGGGTGGCGTTCGATGGTCATCCGGGCATACTCGGCAGCCTTCGGCCAGTTCTGCATATACAGGTAGACGCGGCTTGTCAGGAGATAGACGGCAGTGAGGTCGGCCCGGTAGATGGACTTCTTTTCGGTCTTGACCAGTGTGAGCTTTTCTTCAGCCGCCTTCAGGTCACTGAGTATCTGGTTGTAAACCTCCTCTACGCTGTTTCGGCTGTACTTGACGTCAATGACTTCTGCACTGGTCTTGATGGGTACGCCGAGATCGGTGGCTGCCGTCTGAGGGTTGTAGGGTTGTCCGTACATATTGACCAGATAGAAATAGAAGAATGCCCTGATGAAGTAGGCCTCGCCTGTCACGCGGGCAGAACCTTCGCGGTCGGCGTCGGTCTTTTGTTCCAGCTTTGAGGCACTGTAGAGCACGTTGTTGGCAATGTTGATGCTCTTGTAGAGTTTCTTCCATGTCTCGTTCTCCGTAGTGAATCCCGTGTGCGTCTCGTTGATGCCGACGCGTTGCTGCCAGGTGTAGTAGCCGTACTCTGCCTCATGGTTGTCAAAGTCTTGGCCACCGTCGCCATAGGAACTGTTGTTCTCTTCAACCTCGTCGGTGATGAGGTGCAGGAACTGTGCGTAGTTGGGGTGATAGTAGAACCCGTTGGAGTAGTCGGGCTTGATGTAGCAGTCCCCGATGAGCAGTTCGTCCAGATCTACCCAGGAGCGCACGTAGTCGGTGTCCTGTGAGTATTCTTCCAGGAAGTCGCCACAGGCCGTCAGTCCCAGCAGGGTGCTGATGGCAATGAGGATGTGATATCGTATTCTTTCCATGATTGTCTGCTTTAGAAGTTGATGTTGACGCCCAGGGTGTAGCTGGGAGTATCGCTCAGTTGTACTTCGGTGAATCCTCCCTGCATGGGGGTTTGTCCTTTCAGCTGGCTGTCGCACCAGGTCTTCAGGTTATACCCGCTGAGGGTGAAGGCCAGTCGTTCCAGTCCCAGTTTCTGCAGCTGCTTGCGGTTGAGCTCATAGGTGAGCGTAAGTGTCGACAGTTTCATGTAGTCGGCACTGACCACACGCAGGTCCGAGTAGTCGTACATCTCCCAGGTGTTGGTGGCGATGGCGGGATTGCCTGTCCATGTGGTCAGGCTGGGGTCCGCCCAATGGCTGCTGTAGTACTGGTCGGCAGGGTTTCCGGAGCCGAGAACTGCCGGGATGTTGGTGTGCATCTCATCGCCAGGCTTCTGCCAGCGGTTGAGCAGTTCCCTGTTGACATTGACTCCTGCGGAGTATCCGCTGCCGTTGACGGCGTCGAAGAGTCGGAACAGTCGGGTGTTGGCCCCTACATTATATAGTAAGGTAAAGCCGAGTCTCCACTGTTTGTAGGTGAAGGTGTTGTTGATGCTTCCGGTAATGTCAGGCTCTCGTTTCCCGGTAGGTGTCAGCACGTGAGTGAAGATGTAGTAGTTGCCACGGTCCTTCAGTTCGTTCCACCGGTCTTCCCAGTCGTCAATGACCGGTCCGCCGTTGGTGGGGTCGAGGCCCACGTAGCGATAGGAGTAGAATGTCCCGACAGGCTGGTTTTCGACGACGGCCGTGCCGTTGAGGAAGTTGGTGAGTTCATAGGTACGTGCGCCGGGCAAGGTGTTCACCTTATTATATACTTTCGACAGGTTGCCTGAGAAAATCCAATAGAAGTTCTTCAGTTTGACAGGTGTTGCCGTGACGGTGAAGTTGAAGCCTTTGTTGATGATGGTGCCGGAGTTGACGACATAGGAGTCGAAGCCGTTGACGTCGGAGATGGTCTTGTCCAGGAAGGCGTCGTTGGTCTTCTTGTAGTATAGCTCGGCTTCCAGCTGTAGCCGATTGTCGAGTACGGAGACCTCAAGGCCGAGGTTGGCGGAGTGTGTCTTCTCCCACCTCAGGTCGGGGTTGGCGTAGTAGGCAGCCGTGGACACCATCTCATTGTAGAAGGCGTCCATGGAGCCTTTTTTGATGATGAGGTCTGGCGTCTGGTTGTCCAGGATGTTACCCTGTTCGCCGTAGCTGGCCTTAAGGGTGAGCTGGTTCATCCAGGGAGCCTGGATGTTGAAGATGTCCTGTAGGTTGGCATTTCCGGAGACAGACCAGATAGGCAGAATCTTCTCGTTGGCTCGGCTTCCGAACTTGTTGGAGCCGTCGTAGCGTCCGTTGGCGTTCAGCGTGAAGAGTGTCTTGTAGCTGTACGACAGCGTTCCGTAGACAGAGATGATGTTGTTGAGGTTGTCGGTGATGGAGGGTACGTTCTCGGCTACCCATTCCCAATAGCTGGTAAAGGTGGTGGGAATGCTGTGGGCGAAGGTGCGGCCGCGGTCCTTGTAGTATCCTCGCTGCGTGAAACTGCTGCCGGTGTAATGGGTACTGCTGGACTCAAAGCCCACGGCCACGTTGATGTTGTGCCGGTATTCCCCGAAGTATTTGTTGTAGTTACCTTGCAGTCGTGAGGTCCATCCTATGCTTTTGTTCTTCTGCAGTCCCAGTTCTCCGCCGTAGGGCAGTTGGTTGCGCGAGTCGGTGGCATCTTCTCCATATTCTGCCAGTCTCAGGTTGGCGACGTGGTTGGATGCCTCGCCCCACCAGCTCTGTATCTCTGAGTTTGCCACGTTGGCTGAGAGGACGGCATTGAAGAAAAGGTTCTCCGTGGCCTGGAATCTCAGGTTGGCGGTTGCCGTGACGGCATTGGTTTCCTGATTCATGCTGCTGTTGTCCAGCTCGTTCATGACGTTGTAGCGGAAATAGTTGCTGTAGCGTCCGATGGTGCCGTAATAGTAGTAGCTGCCGTCTTCCTCATAGGCGGGAATGGCCCGGCTGGTGTTGTAGGCGTAGTTGATGGGATTCACCTCCGACTGGGCGTACTGGCGTTTGTTCAGGTAGCCGTTGATGTTGACCTCCAGCTTCACCTTCTTTGACAGGTCGAAGTCAATCTTCGACATGGCGGTGTAGCGCCGGTTGAGCGTGTTGTTGATGACATCGTCCTGGTCGGTATAGCCGGCCGACGTGTAGTAGCGGACGTGTTCGGAGCCGCCCGAGATGCTTATGGAGTGGTCGTGTGAGAAGGAGTTGTGGCAGAGCAGCTTGAACCAGTCGGTATTGACGGTTGACATCCTTCTTACCTCGGCGTCGAACTGCTCCTGGGTGTAGGCTCCGGAGTAGAGGTTGCTCAGGGCGTACTCGTAGCCCACCTTGGGCATTCCGGAGGGGTAGATGTAGTGCTGCTCGGTGAGGAACTGTGAGAACTGGATGCGTTCCGCCGAGTTCATGAGGTTGATGTTGGAGTCGGTGTAGTAGGGCCGTTTGCGTACGGTGTACTGTCCGCTGTAGGAGACGATGGGCTTGCCTTCGCGTCCGCTCTTCGTGGTGACGACGATGACGCCGTTGGCGGCACGTGTTCCGTAGAGTGCGGTGGCTGCGGCGTCCTTCAGTACGTCGATGCGCTTGATGTCCTGCGGGTTGATGCCTGCGATGGCGTTACCGATGCGGTTGACGTAGTCGGGGTCGTTGAGCACGTCACTGGTCAGTGCGACGGGGTCGGTGAGGATGATTCCGTCGAGCACCCATAGTGGTTCACGGTTGCCGATGAGCGTTGAGGTGCCGCGGATGCGGATGCGGCTGGTGGCATTGATTTCGCCGGAGGGGACCATGGAGATGAGGTCGGGAATCTTGCCTTCGAGCATCTTCGACAGGTCGGCTACGCCGGCAATCTGGAGTTCCTCCATGTTCTTCGACGTGACGGAGGATGTCAGGTTGCGGCGGTCCAGTTGCTGGTAGCCGGTGATGACGACGTCCTGCAGCTGCTGGGCATCGTCCTCCATGAGTATCAGGGCGTAGTCGGTCCACTTGCCTTTCCATGTGGCGGGCTTCATGCCCAGGTAGGTGATGTCAAGGACGATGCGCTCGTGCAGGGCCTTTATGCTGAACTTTCCTTCAGCGTTCGAGACGGCACTGGTCTTGTTCTCACGGTCGCGGATGACGGCACCTATGACGGGGTTGCCCTTAGAGTCAACGATTGCTCCCCCCAGTTGTTTCGTTTCCTGTGCTGCAAGCGGCTGCAGGAAGAGGAACGTCATGAGGAAAGTGGTGACAAGAGCGGTCAGATGCCAGTTTGTTCTTGTGTTTTGCATTTCTGTGGTTTTCAATGTTTTCTGTTACTTCTGTCGGATGCCCATGCGTGCCTCGACGACGTTGACGACATAGTCGCCCAGTTTCTCGCACTCGTTGATGAGGTCCATGTAGATGGTGCCGACGGCGTAGGTGTACTCGTGGTTGTTGATGTCGACGATGTTCTGCGTCTTAAGCTGGTTGCGGTAGTTGTTGATTTCGTGCTCGATGTTGAACGTGCGGTTGATGTCGTAGGACTCCTTCCGTCCGCTCATCAGCATGTTCATCTGTGCCAGCGACTGGTCGGTGAGTCCCATCATCTGGTGCAGGTGGTCGTACTGGCGTTCGGTGAAGTGGTCCTGCTTGCCGTTGTACTTGCGGTTGATGGTGCGTGCCATGTTGTAGCAGGCGTCGCCGATGGACTCCAGTTCGCTGATTTCGCGCAGCATGGCGCGTATCTTGGCTTTCGTGTCGTCGGAAAGGTGTGCGTCGCTGACGCTGTCGAGGTACTTGGCTATCTCCAGTTCCATGTTGTCAGAGATGCCTTCGTACTTCTCAATGCGTGTGAATAGTTTGTTGAAGTCGCCTGTCTGTGCGTTCTTTCCCTTGGCGGAGGCGCTGCTGCTGAGGCTGAGCAGGTCGATGACCATGTTGAACATGCGCTGCATGCGTTCCGAGAAGGCCTGTATCTCTTTCTGGGCTTCGAGCACGGAGAGCTCTGGGGTCTTCATGAAGCCGGCAGTGATGAAGTGCAGACGGAAGTCCTCCTCTTCGTCGTCTTTCTTGGGCTTGATGACCCAGCAGACAAAGCGCTCAATCTGTGGTATGAACCAGATGAGGATGAAGGTGTTGGCCACGTTGAAGCTTGTGTGGAAGGCTGCCAGTACAAAGCTCAGTTTGGCGGCGTTGGCCAGGAAGGTGGCTGTGTCCGTGGTGTCCTTGGTCATGGTGACGTCGTAGCCTACCCAGCCGCACACCATGTCGATGAACGGGCGGAACACGAAGAGTATCCAGATGACGCCGAAGACGTTGAAGAACATGTGGGCCAGTGCTGCGCGCCGTGCCTGTGTGTTGGCTGACATGGCGGCCAGGTTTGACGTCACGGTGGTGCCGATGTTCTCGCCCATGACGAGTGCGATGCCCTGATAGATGGGCAGTGCTCCGCTGGAGCAGAGAATCATGGTGATGGCCATGACGGCTGCCGACGACTGCACGCAGAACGTCAGGATGCCTCCCAGCAGGAGGAAGATGAGTGTGGTGAGGAAGGAGTCCGGGTCGAAGGAGGCGAAGAAGTCCAGCACGGACTGGTTCTCGCCCAGGTGCATGTCCTGTCCTGTCGTGCGCAGCGTTGCCAGCGCAAAGATGAGGAAGGCGATTCCGAAGAGGAAGTCGCCGATGTAGCGGTGCTTCTTATGGTAGATGAGGATGATGCCTATGAGGAAAGCCGGGTAGGAGAGGCTGCTGACGTCGAACGACATACCTGCCGACATAATCCATGCGGTCAGCGTGGTGCCGATGTTGGCGCCCATGATGACCGAGATGGCCTGTGCCAGCGTTAGCAGTCCGGCGTTGACGAACGAGACGGTCATCACCGTCGTGGCTGTTGACGACTGCACGGAGGCTGTCACCAGTGTGCCGGTGAGCATGCCCGTGAAGCGGTTGGTGGTCATGGCGCCCAGGACGTGTCGCAGCTGCGGTCCGGCCATCTTCTGCAAGGCCTCACTCATGGTTTTCATGCCGAACATCAGCAGGGCGAGTGAGCCCAGTAGTTTGAGAATAATCCAGATAGGCATAAAAGTGCTTATTAGTTTCTTGCGGCAAAAGTACGAAAAAAAATAAAAATAGAATAGTTTTGGTTAAAAAAAATGTGTGTGTCTTGACGCATTGGTTGTTTATGCGTATCTTTACGTCCTATTAACTAAAAAGGTTTGTGAATATGGAACAAAAGGTCAAGGTTCTTTGTAAGAACACGGGAAAGACTGTGGAGGTGCCTCTGGGGAGCACGCTGGAGGAGGTGTATGCCTATACGGGGCTGGACATGGCGTACGGTCCCATTTGTGCGCATGTCAACAATAAGGTGACGGGCATGCACTACCGCGTCTATAGGCGGCAGACCATTGAGTATCTGGACATGACGTCTTCCAGCGGTTTGCGGACCTACACGCGCTCGCTGTTCTTCGTGCTGTGCAAGGCTGTCCACGAGCTGTATCCAGACAGTCAGGTGTTTATCGACATTCCCGTGAGCAACGGCTATCATTGCGAGCTGCGCATAGGGCATGACGTGATGGCTGACGACATCGATGCCATCCGTCGCCGCATGGATGCCATCATCGCTGCGGCACTCCCCATCCACCGCCACGAGTGTCTCATGGAGGAGGCCGTCGGCATGTTCCGCGAGGCGAGGGCCGTGAGCAAGGTCAAGCTGCTGGAGAGCGTGGGTAAGCTCTATACGACCTACTACGAGCTGGACGGCTATGCCGACTACTTCTACGGGGCCATGCTCACCAACACGCGGCAGCTGTACCTGTACGGCATAGAGCCGCACTTCGGCGGTGTGCTGCTCCGCATTCCGCGGCACGACGAGCCGTCGCAGCTGGGCATGCTCGTGCAGCAGGACAAGATGTTCGAGATATTCCAGGAGCACCACCGCTGGCAGGCCATCCTCGGGCTGCGCACCGTGGGCGACCTCAACGAGGTGATAGCGAAGGGCTACTCCTCGCAGCTCATACAGGTCAGCGAGGCCCTGCAGGAGAAGAAGATAAGCCAGATAGCCGACCAGATTGCCGCGCGCGGCAACGTGAAGATGGTGCTCATTGCCGGCCCCAGCAGCTCGGGCAAGACCACTACCTGCAAGCGGCTCTCCGTGCAGCTGGTCACCAACGGCATCAAGCCTGTCCCCATCTCGCTGGATGACTACTTCGTCGACCGTGAGCGTACGCCGCGCGACGCCTCCGGCGACTATGACTTCGAGCACCTGCACGCCCTGAACCTCGACCTGCTGAACGAGCAGATGAGCGCCCTCCTCCGCGGCGAGGAGGTGGAGCTGCCCCGTTACGACTTCGCTACGGGGCGCAGCCTTAGGAGCGGGCGGAAGCTGGTGCTCCACGACGACGAGGTGCTCGTCGTCGAGGGCATTCACGCCCTCAACCCCGAACTGATGTCGCAGGTGCCGCCGGAACGCGTGTTCCGCGTCTATGCCTCGGCGCTGACCACCATCCTGCTGGATGCCCACAACTACATCCCCACCACCGACAACCGTCTGCTGCGCCGTATTATACGCGACTACAAGTACCGCGGCGTCTCCGCCCAGGAGACCATCCGCCGCTGGCCTTCCGTGCGTAAGGGCGAGAACCGCTGGATATTCCCTTTCCAGGAGAATGCCGACTCCATGTTCAACACCGCCATGCTCTTCGAGCTGGCCGTCATCAAAAGCCAGGCCGAGCCGCTGCTGGAGCAGGTTCCAGAGAACTGCCCCGAGTATGCCGAGGCTTACCGGCTGCGCAAGTTCCTGGGCTACATCAAGCCCATACCCGACCAGCAGATACCGCCGACGTCGCTCCTGCGCGAGTTCCTCGGCGGAAGCTCGTTCGACTATTGAGGACAATGACGAGATTCTGCGCAAACATACATGAGCGGACGAAGACAAAATGAAACTTCTTTGCCCGCCTTTTGTAGAATTAACGCCAAGGCGGTTCAAGACTCGCAAAAAATGACTAACTTTGCAGTCGAAAAAGATGATAATATGTCGATAAAGAAAGAAAAATATAACGTGGTCGATACGTTTGCTGGAGCTGGTGGTTTCAGTCTCGGCTTCATGCTTTCGGGACATTACAAAATCATTGGAGCCATTGAGCAAGACCAATGGGCGGCTGACACATTCGCGGCGAACCATCCGGAAACGAAGGTCATCGTCAATGACATACGACAAGTTACTGACGATGTACTAAAGGAGAACTTTGCAGGAAGGGTTGATGTGCTTCTTGGCGGGCCACCTTGCCAGGGCTTCTCGCAAGCAAACAAGAACGCTGGTGATCCCAAAGACCCGCGTAACAGCCTGTTCATCGAGTTCCTCAGAGTTGCACGTGTGCTCATGCCCGAAGTGGTCATCATGGAGAACGTGCCAAACATCGTGAAGGCTAAGACCCAGACGGGCGCATTGGTCATTGACATCGTGAAGGAGGAACTCAGCAAACTTGGGTACTATGTGCAACATTGCATCCTAAGTGCTACCGACTACGGTGTTCCGCAAATTCGCCGACGCATGGTTCTTATAGCTTGCAAAGAGAAATTTGAACAGGTGTTTCCCCTCGCGACTCATACAACCGAGATTCAGCCAACAAATCTCTTCGCCAAGCAGGATCTGAAACCCTGCCCCAGCCTTTGGGATGCCATTTCTGACCTTCCCGACGTGGAGGCTTGCGAGGGCGCGGAGGAAATGGAATACACAAAGGAGGCCGAGAATGATTTCCAGCGTAGGATAAGGGAAGGCTCGCAGAAGGTATACAACCATACGGCGATGAAACACTCCAAGCGCATGGTGGAACGCTTCAAGGCCATCAAGTGGGGCGAGTCTTCTGCCGACGTTCCCGAAGAACTGATGCCCCACAAGCGCAACGGGAACGGCGAACTCTCCAAGGCTGCATACGACCAGAACAACCGCCGTATGTATCCCTTCAAGCCCTGCCACACGATAGCCGCCTCGTTCTACGCCAACTTCCTGCATCCCTACAAGAACCGCAACTTCACGCCTCGCGAAGGTGCCCGCATTCAGACCTTTCCCGACTGGTACGTCTTCAAGGGACGTCCCACCACGCCGAGCCACGCACTGCTGAAGAAGGAAGGCCGTCTGGAAGACCTACACCTCTGCCAATACAATCAAATAGGCAACGCAGTGCCCCCATTGATGGCCAAGGCCATTGCCGAAAACATTTACCAGCAACTCAATAAATAATAGGACTATGTCGAAATTCGTTCATGGCGATAATATCGCAAGAAAAGAGAAAGCGAAAAAAACAACCGCTGCTCAACATAAGCTTCTGGAAGAGATTCGTGCAGCGTATGAGAAATGGAAGACAGCAAACCTTGAACTCAAAGGCCCGTTCTTCAAGAAGGACGAAAGCGACACCTCGATTTTGGAAGAGAGAGTGAGACTGATGAACGAATACAAAGATTTCATAGACCAGAAAATTTATGCTGAAGCATTCGACTCTCGTTCCAACCTCCATTCCACCGTATTGGAGGAGTTTGTTTACTATCTCTTCAAGGATTTGGTAGCAGACATTTCTACCAATGCAATTATAGGTAAATCGCACGCCTATAAAGACATCTTCTATCAGTCCACGTCGTTCAAGAACATGATAACGGAGCCAAGCTTCAAGATAGAGAAAAAAGACCACGACTTCATCATTGGCGTCAACATCGAAGCAAAGTTTAAGTGCAAAGGTGGGACAAAAGAACAGAAGGAAAGGTTGGAGATACCTGCCGTAGCCATTGAATGCAAGACTTATCTTGACAAGACCATGCTTGAAGAGGTTTCCACTGCAGGCTCACAACTGCTAATCATAAACCCCAATGCTAAATACTTTGTCGTCGCAGAGCGTCTGAAGCTTACCGATGCCGTAAACCTGAAGAAATACAAGGTGGACCAGATATACATCCTTCGCAAGATGAAGAATACCGACCGTGAGTTCCGTTTGCAGGAAGGTTACGAGAATAATCCTATTTATGCAGATGTCGTCGAGAATCTGTTCAATGATGTACGCGAGTATTTGTCCAAAGAATGGAAAGGCTCGACATCCATCAGTTTAGAAAGCGGAATGTTGCTATAGTAATTCTTCTCTTAGTCATCTGTAGAACCCGAAGTCGGACCACGTGAAAGCACGACCTCCTCGTGTATCACCGCCTCCCCCCTTGATATAGGACAATGACGAGATTCTGCGCAAACATACATGAACGGACGAACTGACGGAAAAGTCAAGAAAAATGACGGAATTTAACACTTCGCGACGACCTCTTTCGGGGTTGCCGCGAAGTGTTTTTGACCCCAGAGCGGAGGGAAAGGCGTCTTTGCGTCCGTGTTTCGGAACAGTATAACCGAGAAATCGGATAGTAATATGGCGGATTGGGGCTTCCGACAGCCCGACTTGAGGACGTAAACATGGCACTTTGAGGGCATGAAAACGGCACTTTGAGGGCATGAAAACGGCACCTTTCGCCGGCTGACTCCGGAGGGAAAAGTCAGGAATCCGTGTAACGCCTTAAATATCAGTACGATGCAAAATTCTCTCCAAAACAGGCATTTTTGCGTCCTTACAGACTGCTGATGCCATTTTTTCGATTCTCACGAGTCGGTTTGTCAAGATTTCTGCCTGTTTTTAACACTTTCGGTCCCGAGGCAGTATCACGCCGTTTCCCTACGTTGGTTGATTTTTATTCATCGGTCATGCGTTTTGGGGGCCTGTTTCTGCATTTTTATGCGCAAACGTTTGGCTGTTTCATAAAAAATGCCGAACTTTGCAGCCGTTTTAACAAAAAATAGGTTTTATACAAGATATCTATGGCAGAAAAATTAGAAGTAAAAGAGCTCGACCAAGTGGTCGTAAGGTTCTCCGGTGACTCCGGCGACGGCATGCAGCTGGCCGGAAACATCTTCTCGACGGTCAGTGCCACCGTTGGTAACGGCATCTCCACATTCCCCGACTATCCCGCCGACATCCGCGCCCCGCAAGGTTCGCTGACCGGTGTCTCCGGATTCCAGGTGCACATCGGCGCAGGACAGGTATACACCCCCGGCGACAAGTGTGACGTCCTGGTAGCCATGAACGCCGCCGCCCTGAAGACGCAGTACCGCTACGCCAAGCCCGGTGCCACCATCATCATCGACACCGACTCCTTCGGTCCGAAGGACCTGGAGAAGGCGCAGTTCCAGACCGGGGACTACCTCGGCGAGATGGGCATCGACCCCGACCGCGTCATCGCCTGCCCCGTCACGCAGATGGTGAAGGACTGCCTGGCCGACACGGGCATGGACAACAAGGCCATGCTGAAGTGCCGCAACATGTTCGCCCTCGGACTCGTCTGCTGGCTCTTCGACCGCGACCTGAACCTCGTGGCCAACTTCCTGAAGGAGAAGTTCGCCAAGAAGCCCGCCATTGCCGAGGCCAACATCAAGGTCATCCAGGCCGGCTACGACTACGGACACAACACCCACTCCTCGGCCGCCAACGTCTACCGCATAGAGTCGAAGACGAAGGTCCCCGGACGCTATATGGACATTACGGGCAACAAGGCCACGGCCTACGGCTTCATCGCCGCTGCCGAGAAGGCCGGCCTGAAGCTCTACCTCGGTTCCTACCCCATCACCCCCGCCACCGACGTGCTCCACGAGCTGTCGAAGCACAAGTCGCTGGGAGTGATCACCGTACAGTGTGAGGACGAAATCAGCGGCTGCGCCTCGGCCCTCGGCGCCTCGTTCGCCGGTGCCCTCGGCGTGACCTCCACCTCCGGTCCCGGCATCTGCCTGAAGAGCGAGGCCATGAACCTCGCCGTCATCATGGAACTGCCCCTCGTCGTGCTCGACGTGCAGCGCGGCGGCCCCGCCACGGGTCTGCCCACGAAGTCCGAGCAGACCGACCTGCTGCAGGCACTCTTCGGCCGCAACGGCGAGAGCCCCATGCCCGTGATGGCAGCCACCAGTCCTGCCGACTGCTTCGACGCCGCCTACCAGGCCTGTAAGATAGCCCTGGAGCACATGACGCCCGTCGTGCTCCTCACCGACGCCTATGTCGCCAACGGCTCGGGCGCCTTCCGTCTGCCGGAAATAGACAAGCTCGACCCCATCAACCCGCCCTATGTCCCCGAGGAACTCAAGGGCAAGTGGACCCCCTACATGCGTGCCGAGAACGGTACCCGCTACTGGGCAGTGCCCGGCCGCGAGGGATTCACGCACATCCTCGGCGGACTGGAGAAGGACTCCAACACCGGTGCCATCTCCACCAACCCCGAGAACCACGACCTCATGACCCGTCTGCGTCAGCAGAAGATAGCCAATATCCAGGTGCCCGACCTCGAAGTGCTGGGCGACGCCGACGACGCAGAGCTGCTCATCGTGGGCTTCGGCTCCACCTTCGGCCACCTGCACTCGGCGATGGACGAGCTCCGCGCAGCAGGCAAGAAGGTCGCCATGGCACACTTCAAGTACCTGAACCCCCTGCCCAAGAACACCGCCGCAGTACTCGCTAAATATAAAAAGGTGGTCGTCGCAGAGCAGAACATGGGGCAGCTCGCCGCCTACCTCCGCATGAAGGTCGACGGCTTCGTACCCTACCAGTTCAACCAGGTCAAGGGCCAGCCTTTCGTGGTCGAAGAACTCGTAAATAGCTTCAGCCCCCTCCTAACCTCCCCCCTGGGGGAGGAATAATTACCTCTTATGCGTGATTTTGATTTCAAAACTGCTGATCCGTTCTTGTATGACCTACTGAAAGAGTTTGCCAAAGGGAATCGCCAAAAGCCTACAGAGGCAGAAGCTTTCTTATGGGAGTTTCTGAGAGAGCGAAAGTTAGGACAGCCCTTCAGACGGCAACATATCATAGGTGAATTTATCGCAGACTTTGCCTGCATACCAGCAAAACTTGTCATTGAAATAGACGGAGGCTACCATCAGTTGCCGGAACAACAGATAAGTGATGAACAACGCCAAGAATGGTTGGAATTACAAGGGTTCACAGTCATCAGATTCACAAACGAAGAAGTAATAAACAACATTGACAAAGTATTAGATACAATTGAACAATATTTATAATTGAATATGGAACAGAATATCAATAGCAAAACAATAAACCCCTCCCCCCAAGGGGGGAGCAGGTGGGGGGCTTCCGATTTCAAGAAAGGACAGCCCCGTTGGTGTCCGGGTTGCGGTGACCACTTCTTC
>CAMHIM010000026.1 GCA_946185225.1 uncultured Prevotellaceae bacterium | reverse complement strand
CTTGTCGGCAAGTCCGTCGGCATGAAGGAGGCCGAGGACTTCAAGGCCGAGATGGAACGTCTGCTGAACCCTGCAGCCACGCCTGAGAGGTTGAAGGCACGTTACGAAGCCGGCGAACGCTCGGCCGACCTCATCAAGACGTATGCTGTCGTGCTGAAGGAAGAGGCTGCCAACGGTGGACGCCGAGAGTACGCCCAAAAGATTGAAGGCATCAAGAAAATGGTGCTGGACTACTTCCAGGGACTCTCTACGGCCGACCGTCTGAAGAGCGAGAACCTCTTTGCCTATGGCAACTCATACACCACTTCTACCGAGGACGTGGCCGGCCGCTTCCTCATCGACCACATCGGTGAGTTCGCCGCTGCTGACCAGGAGGCTGCCAGAGACATCGCCACCAAGCTGGTGGGCTACGAGGAGTACGCCCTCATAGCCGGCAACAAGGAGCCTACGGCGGAGCGCATAGCCGCCTTCCGTGAAGACTTGAAGAAGATGGGCATGGACAAGGACACCAAGTACAACCTGAGTCTGAAGATGATGGAAGCCTTCAACGGTGACGGGCAGAAGTACATGAAACTCTGCCGCCAGCAGTACAGCAAGGGGGCCGAGATGCAGCAGGCTGCCATCCTGAGCGGTCTGGTAAACAAGTTCAAGGACTCCGACAAGGCCACCAAGCTACAGGCAGCACGCGTCATCCGTGAGCTGTTCGTCAACATGGACACCGGCATGCTCTATACCGCTGTCATGGACATCATGGAGCTGGAAAGAGAGCCGAAAAAGTAGTCGCAGAATATCAACAAACGGTTCTCTGGCCGATAAAGTGCCGTTCTTTCGGGTCGAAAGAACGGCACTTTCCATCCTAAACTCCGGCTCTTTCAAACCTCAACCGGCAGACATATCGCCAAAGCAAGCGAAGGGGCACCCGACACATGGTCGGATGCCCCTTCGCATCAGTGTGGTTGGACGACTCGGATTCGAACCGGGAATGACAGAACCAAAACCTGTAGTGTTACCATTACACCATCGTCCAATCGCCTTATAAGCGGGTGCAAAGGTAGCAATAATCCGGCATACGGCCAAATTTTTGCCACCTTATCTTTACTTCACGACGAGCAGAAAGTAGTTCTTCTTGCCTTTCTGTGCCAGCAAATACTTGCCGTCGATGAGGTCGTCAGTGGTGATGGGACGGTTCTGGTCGGCGAGTTTCTCCTTGTTCAGCGAGACACCTCCGCCCTGCACCATCTTGCGCATCTCACCCTTCGAGGGAAAAACGGGTGCTACGGTGGTCAACAGCTCTACGGCGGGCTGGCCCAGCTGGTCCTTGGAGACTTCGAACTGCGGCACGCCGTCGAAGACGTCAAGGAAGGTCTGCTCGTCAAGCCGTTCAAGTCCTTCCTTGGTGCTCTTGCCGAAAAGCAGGTTAGAGGCCTCAACGGCAGCCTCATAGTCCTCACGGGAGTGTACCATGACGGTGACCTCCTCGGCCAGGCGCTTCTGCAGCACGCGGCGGCCGGGGTCCTGACGGTGCTCCTCGACAAGTGCGTCGATGACATCCTTCTCCAGAGAGGTGAATATCTTGATGTAGCGCTCGGCATCGTCGTCCGAGACGTTCAGCCAGAACTGGTAGAACTTGTAGGGCGTGGTACGGTTGCGGTCGAGCCAGATATTACCGCTTTCAGTCTTGCCGAACTTCTTGCCGTCGGCCTTGGTGATGAGGGGACAGGTGAGGGCAAAGGTCTCCACCTCATTGCCCAGGGTGCGACGGATAAGCTCGGTGCCGGTGGTCATGTTGCCCCACTGGTCGTTGCCGCCCAGCTGCAGCTTGACGCCATAGTGCTGGTAGAGATACAGGAAGTCGTAGCCCTGCAGGAGCTGGTAGGTGAACTCGGTGAAGGAGAGACCGTCGCGGGCCGTTCCATTAAGGCGCTGCTGGACTGACTCCTTGGCCATCATATAGTTGACGGTGATGTGCTTACCCACCTCGCGGGCGAAGTCGAGGAAGGTGAAGTTCTTCATCCAGTCGTAGTTGTTGACCATCAGGGCGGCGTTTTCGTCCTTCGACTCGAAGTCGAGGAACTTGGCCACCTGTGCCTTGATGCACTCCTGATTGTGGCGCAGCGTCTCGTCGTTGAGCAGGTTACGCTCCTGCGACTTGCCGCTGGGGTCGCCAATCATTCCGGTGGCACCGCCGACGAGGATGACGGGACGGTGCCCGCAGCGCTGCAGGTGACGCAGCATCATGATGCCGCAGAGGTGTCCGATGTGCAGTGAATCGGCCGTCGGGTCGGTACCGAGGTATGCCGTAACCATCTCCTTCTGCAGGAGCTCTTCCGTTCCAGGCATCATCTGTGCCAGCATACCGCGCCAGCGCAGTTCTTCCACAAAATTCTTTCTCATTTGTATATTTCTCTTTTTCTTAATTTCCTGTTTCGCTCGTAAGCGGATGCAAAGGTAATAATAAATTGAGAATTAAGCATGAAGAATGGGGAATTATTTGACGAAAGGAACTGGGAGGGCGGATTTTTTCCTCCGTGGGAAACGTTTTTCCCTCCATGGGAAAAAAGATTCTGCGGACGTCAGGGGACGGGATCGTAGCCGGAACCTCCCCAGGGATTGCAGCGCAGAATGCGCCAGATGGCAAGCCCAAGGCCTTTGACAGGTCCGTGCTTGAGAATGGCCTGACGGGCGTACTCGCTGCAGGTGGGCGTGAAGCGGCAGGAGGGTCCGAGCAAGGGCGAGAGCCACAGCTGGTAACAGCGTATGGGGAGTACGAGGAGCCACGACAGGGCGCGGGAGAGGTGCTTCAGCAGTTGTGCGAGGACTTTCATAACTTCTCGGTAATACGGCGCAGGATGCTGACTACGTGCTGCTCAACGGCG
This sequence comes from uncultured Prevotellaceae bacterium, assembly GCA_946185225.1. Classification (GTDB taxonomy): domain Bacteria; phylum Bacteroidota; class Bacteroidia; order Bacteroidales; family Bacteroidaceae; genus Prevotella. The sequence continues at coordinate 19,683 of CAMHIM010000026.1, read as the reverse complement.
GAAGTCGGGAAGTGGGTGGCTGACTGCCACAGGAAGGCAACGACGAGTTGCTCGTCCGGACGGACGGCATCACACAAAGGGTGCTTGTGCCGGCGGAAGGCCTCACGCACCTGCCGCTTGACGCGGTTGCGGTCAACAGCATGGTGGAAGCGTTTCTTGGGTACGCTGATGAGTATCTGGACGGGCTGCCCCCCCTCAGAACGGGGAACGGTCATGTAGACGGCACGCAGAGGATAGCTGACAAAGGAACGGCTTTGGGAACCTCCGAAGAGCGTCTCAGTCAGTTTCCTGCTGACCAGTCGCTCTGCCTTACAGAGTGTGTTGCGTCCCGTCGTCATGCCTTGCTCTCCCCCCCGGACGGACTTATCCTTGTTTCTCGAGCAGGTAGTGCTGGAGGGCTCCTGTCATAGAAGGATACTTCTCTGAGGGAGCCTCGATGTCGAGACGGAGCCCGGCCTCGCGGGCGGCCTTGGCGGTAGTAGGACCGAAGGTGGCAATAGCGATGTCACCCTGCTGGAAGTCGGGCAGGTTCTTCTTCAGCGACTCGATACCGGCAGGACTGAAGAAGATGAGCATGTCGTAGTCGAAAGTCTTCACTTCCTCTTCGGTGAAGTCGTTGCTGACGGTGCGGTACATAACGCACTCGTGGTGTTGCAGCTTCTTGGAGTCGAGAAGGTTGGCAAGAGAGTCGTTGTGGACGTCGCTCATGGGGACAAGGTACTTCTCCGTCTTGTGCTTCACCATGGTAGGCACAAGGTCGTCAATGCGGCCCGTAGTGCCGAAGAACACCTTGCGCTTGCGATACTGGACATACTTCTGGATGTAGAGGGCTATGGTCTCTGTGACACAGAAATACTTCATATCCTCGGGAATGGCAACACGCATTTCCTTGGCGAGGGTGAAATAATGGTCGATGGCATGACGGGAGGTAAAGACAACAGCAGTATAATCCAACAGATTGACCTTCTGCTGGCGGAACTCCTTGGCTGTCAAGCCTTCCACCTTGATAAAGGGACGGAAAACCAACTCAACACCAAACTTGGCGGCAATGTCATAATAAGGTGACTTCTCACTGCTGGGCTTTGGCTGGGAAACCAGAATCTTCTTAATCATCAAATGTCCTAAAAATTTATTTTCAACTCATTCACTACGTACTCCAAAATCCCCGTAAAAATGAGGAGGGGTATCGCTTCGAGGGCACAAAAGTACAAAATAATCTGCAAAGAAATACGTTTTTGGCGAAAAAAGATAATCCAACTCTTGTAAATTGTCAGAATTTTGCCCAAAACAAGTACAAAAGCGCAATAACGGAGCGTGTTTTGGATGGAAAGTCCAAAGTAAACCTGAACCAGTACGACAGGAAACAGAAGGAGGCCTTCAAGGCTTATGATGAAGAGAAGCGACTGAGTCCATTGTAAAGTTTTTTTGTCTTCACGGAAGAAAACATTGTTGACGACGGCGTAGGCCAGCAGCTTCACGGCAAAGTAGGCGGCAAACATACCGAAAAAGAGGGCCAGCAGAAGATAGAGAGAGTCGAAGACAAAGGTGTCGGCAATATACTCGGTAACGTATAGGAAGGAGACAATAGAGAACTGAAGACAGGCGAGAAGCGTCAGGAAGAGCAGGAGACGCATCTCGCTGAAGGTCTCGACAGCCGTGAAACGGGCACCTCCAACAGAGATGGGGAGGAGGACGTCCCGGACCTGTCGGACAAGAAACTGGCCGAAACGCGCGAAGGAGACGACGGTGACGGCAAGGCTGAGTAGCAACAGGGCGGTAATGGTATTGTCGCTACGCAGAGCGTATGGCACAGGCGAACCGGCCATCCCACAGGCATTGATGGAGCTCTCGGTATAGTACGGGGAATTGACGGAGAAGAAATTCTCCCTGTAATACTCAGGCATAGCGGTATCAAAGATATTCCGTCCTGCATCGTGCCCTGGCAAGTGGAGGGTGTCAGGCTGGTCGCTATAGTGAATCTCCGACGGTTGGAAATAAGCCTGTATGACAGAGTCCTGCTGGGCAGGGGTAGCGTCCTTGGGCAAGAGCCGCAAGGCCTGGTAGGGCGTTTGCGGTCTTGCAGGACGATGGACGACGCTATCGGAGGATCCGGCGACGGGGCTGCCTACAGAGACGATGGTGACGGAATCCTGAGTGAGCATGAGTTTAGAGTGCGAACTCCTTCTTGATGTCGTCTACCCGGTCCAGCTTCTCCCAGGTAAAAAGCTCTACGTCAATGGTCTTTGTCTCATGATAGCGGCTGGTAAAGGTCTTCTGTCTGACCTCGCACGGACGACCCATGTGGCCGTAGGCTGCCGTCTCCAGGTACATGGGCTGACGCAGTTTGAGGGTACGTTCGATGGCTTTCGGCCGGAGGTCGAAGAGCTTCTCGATGCGCTGTGCTATCTCACCGTCGCTCATGTTTACGTGGCTACGGCCATAGGTATTGACATAGATGTTCATGGGCTTGGCCACACCAATGGCATAACTAATCTGCACCAGTATCTCATCGCTGACACCGGCAGCCACCATGTTCTTGGCAATGTGACGGGCGGCATAGGCTGCGGAGCGGTCGACCTTGGAGGAATCCTTGCCGGAGAAGGCACCGCCGCCGTGGGCACCCTTGCCTCCGTAGGTATCGACGATAATCTTACGGCCGGTCAGTCCGGTGTCACCGTGAGGACCGCCGATGACGAACTTACCCGTAGGATTGACGTAGTACTTGATGTCAGGACCAAAGAGGGCTAGCACTTTGTCGGAGTGTATCTGCTCCTTCACCCGCGGAATGAGGATGTTGATGACATCGTCCTTGATGCGCGCCAGCATGGTGTCATCGTCAGCAAACTCATCATGCTGGGTGGAGACGACGATAGTGTCAATGCGCTCGGGGATGCCGGCATCGGAATATTGTATGGTGACCTGGCTCTTGGCATCCGGACGGAGGTAGGTCATCTGCCGACCTTCCTTGCGGATGTCGGCCAGTGTCTGCATGAGCAGGTGGGCCAGGTAGAGGGAGACGGGCATATAGTTCTCCGTCTCGTTGGTGGCATAGCCGAACATCATGCCCTGGTCGCCGGCACCCTGGTCTTCTTCGTTGTCACGGTCGACGCCGCGGTTGATATCCTGACTCTGTTCGTGAATGGCACTGAGGATGCCGCACGAGTTGCCGTCGAACTGGTACTCGGCCTTGGTATAGCCTATCTTCTTGATAGTGTTACGGGCTATGGTCTGCAGGTCGATGTACTCAGAGCTACTCACCTCGCCCATGATGACTACCTGACCGGTAGTTACGAAACTCTCAATGGCACAGCGAGCATGGTCGTCGTAGGCCAGGAACTGGTCAAGGATGGCGTCGCTAATCTGGTCAGCAACTTTGTCGGGATGTCCTTCAGACACCGATTCTGATGAAAACAGGTATGACATGGTCTTTTCTTATTTCTGTTCTTAATAAATCTATTATTATTTACTCGCTTACTTCCTCTTCCGGCTGCATGACAACCTCAATATGGTTACCGGCCTTAAGGAGCTGTTTCACAAAGGCGCAGATGTCCTCGGGACGCTGGGCAGCAATGACGGACTTGTAGTCGGTGTGGAAGTCCAGTCCGTAACGGTCGTAGAGCGTAATGATGCCGCTCCAGTAGCCATTGTCCTTCAAGGCGGTGTCAGCCTGCTTGAGCATGTACTCCTGCACCTTCTTGAGCATTTCGCCGTCGCAGTGGATAGCCAGTGAGTCCATCTCCTCGCGCATGATGGAGAGGGCAACGTCGGCCTTCTCGGGCTTCATGGGGCACTGGGCCGACATCATAGCACGCGTATAGAAGTCGTTGTGCTGTATGCCGCAACTGGCACTGACGGAGTAGGCTGCACTGGCATCCTCACGGATTTTCTTAAGGTAGACCATGGACAACACCTGGCCAGCCATGCTGGCGCGGACACTGTTCTCCAGGGTATAGGGGATGTCCTCGCTGGCCCAGGTCATGACAGCCGTGGCCTTCGGGGTCTCCATCTTACGCCGGAAGAAGTTGTCGACTTTTCCATAGGCAAAGGTGGAAATATTGCGCCCCTTCTGTACCTTCTTCTGCACGGGCAGCGAGGCGATGTAGCGTTCCAGGAGCGGACGGATGCTGTCCAGCTGGAAGTTGCCGATAATGGTAAACTTGTAGGCTCCGGCGTTGGCAGTGCGCTCCCGGGCAATCTCCAGTATGCGGTCATAGTCAATCTTCTTCAGGTCGTCCAGTTCCAGGGAACGTGAACGGGGATTGTGACGATTGACAGTATAGGAGACAGAGTCACTGAAGGCCTTATCGGGTGAGAGATGAGCATTCTTCAGCTCAATCTCATAGTTGCGGAGGATGCTCTCGAACGACTTCTGGTCCTTGGCAATGTGCGTAAAGTAAAGGTATACCAGCTGGAACATCGTCTCCATGTACTTCGGGGTCGACGAACCATGAATGTACTGCCGCGTCCCGCCCATCGACATGGAGGCACCGGCAATCTTGCCAGCCAAGGCCTTGCGCAACTCGGTGTTGGAGAAAGCCCCCAAACCACTGGCCTCAATAACATCGTCGAACACCTGCAGGTTGACGTAGTCCTTCTCGCCATAGAGCGACGAGCCGCCAAAGCCTTCGGCAGAGAGAGACACAGACTCCTTGTTGAAATCGGTCTGCTTTAGGATGACCTTTATACCGTTAGACAACGTCATTTCAGTATAGTCGAACTTCTTGCTCTTACTCTCCTTCTTTATCTTGCCGGGCTTGGGAAGGACTGGCAGCAGAGGTTCCTGTTTTACATTGTCCACATAGGAATCAAGCTGGGCAGAACGGGCTTCGGCAATGGCCTTGCTGAGACTTTCTTCCGTAGGATACACGTTGCCCTCTTTCTCGTTGCAGAACACCAGGCATACCATATTCGAATCGCTCTCGCTAACCAGTTCAGCCATAGCCTTATTGACAGCCTCAAGGGGCAGTACCGGAACAAGCTGTTTCATGTTCTCATAGTAGAACTCCAACGGGATGATGGGACTGTTGTTAAGGTAGTTGGACTGACACTCACCGACAAAGCGCCGGCTGGTGCGCTTCTCGCGGTTGTTCCAGGATGCCTCAAGACCACTCAGCACATTGTCCTTGGTGCGCTGGTACTCCGTCTCGGTGAAACCAAAACGAGCAGCACGACGTGCCTCGGTCAACACCGTACGCAACGAGGCTTCCAGCTGCCCGTCCTTGGGAATGGCAGCCAGTTCGAAGGCATCTTTCGTCTTGGCAAAGAGATAATTACCGTCGCCCACTTGTGCACCAACGAAGGGGCAGTCGGCCTTCTCCGTCATCTCGGCCAGACGGGCATTGAGCATACCGATGGCGGTACTGCGCAGGTAGTTGTGAAGGAGGTAGCCCACCGTGTTCTTCTGGTCCTCGGGGTACACGTCATGCTTCATCATGAGCATGACCTGTGTATTCTGCTGCTCACGGTCCTTCTCAATGACATAGATAGGCTCCGGAGTGTCAGGGACAGGTTCTTTCTCTACCTGAGCAGCGTTCTCAGGCAGCTTGATGTTGTTGAACAGTTCCTTAATCTTAGCCTCCACGTGTTTGACGTCCACGTCACCGACAACGATGATGGCCTGATTGTCGGGACGATACCACTTTTCGTAGTAGTCACGCAAGAACTGCGGCTTGAAGTTGTCGATAATCTCCATCAAGCCGATGGGCATACGATGACCATATTTGGAACCGGGGTAGAGTTTGGGCAGGGCACGCTCCAGCATGCGCTGCTGGGCAGAAGACCGCATACGCCACTCCTCATGGATGACGCCACGCTCCTTGTCAATCTCTTCCGGCTCGAGCAGCAGGTCATGGGACCAGTCGTGCAAGATGAGCAGACAGGAATCCAGTGCTGTCTGACGCTGGGTAGGAACATTAGAGATGTTATATACCGTCTCGTCGATGCTGGTATAGGCATTCAAGTCCTGACCGAACTGAATACCGACACTCTCACACCAGCGGATGACGCCATTGCCGGGGAAGTGAGTTGTTCCATTGAAGCACATGTGCTCCAGAAAGTGAGCCAGTCCACGCTGCTGGTCATTCTCCTGCAAGGAGCCTACACGCTGGGCAATATAGAATTCTGCACGATGTTCAGGCCAGTTGTTGTAACGGATGTAGTACGTCAGGCCGTTCTCCAGCCGACCCATTTTCACAGCAGTGTCCTGAGGCAACGTCATTTCCAGTTGCGCCAGCACAGACATGGTACCTGCTAATACCAGCAGTACCATCGAGAGAAATCTCTTCTGAAACATGATTCTTATAAAAATATTGAATATTGCGTGCAAAGGTAATCATTTTCCAGCATCCGTGCAGTTTCCTTTAACGCTTTTTATACATATTACGGGGGTGGTGTTCCAGAATTTCCTGCCGGAGTGTTGTAGTGCTGATATGGGTGTATATTTCAGTGGTACCGATAGACTCATGTCCCAACATAGCCTGAATGGCACGCAGGTCAGCACCGCCTTCCAGCAAAGAGGTAGCAAAAGAATGTCGTAGCGTGTGGGGAGAGATGGTTTTCTGGATGCCTACGGCCTCTGCCTGACGTTTTATCATGATGAGAATCATCGTACGTGTCAGGTGACTGCCACGACGATTCAGAAACACATAGTCTTCCTCACCTGGCTTGATGTCAAGTCTACTGCGGTCGACAAACCACAGTTGAAGTTCTCGGATGGCACGGGAAGAGATGGGCACCAGACGCTCCTTCCGCCCCTTACCCACAACACGCAGGAACTGCTCGTCCAGGAAGAGCTGGGAGATTTTCAGGGTGACAAGCTCGCTGACACGGAGACCACACGAGAAAAGCACTTCGACAATGGCACGGTTGCGGTGGCTCTCTGGCTTCGACATATCGAACTCCTCCAGCCGGTCTATCTCCTCGACCGTCAGCACCTCCGGCAGATGGTCGGGCAGCACGGGAGACTCCAGAAGCTCCGTCGGGTCATCCAGCAGATAACCGTCAAGCACCAAGAAGCGATAGAAGGAGCGGACACCGCTCAGGATGCGACACTGCGAACGGGCACCGATGCCTATGTCGTGTAAACTGGCAGAGAAGTGCTGCAGGTCAGCCAACGTGACGTCAAGCACATCCTTCCCCTCCCCCTGCAAATATACCAACAACTTGTCCAGGTCACGCAGATAGGCATCCAGCGTATTGCCGGAATAGTTACGTTGCAGCCGTAGGTAACGGGTATACGCCTTTACTATGTTCTTCAGGGTATTGTTTGCTGTTTCCATTATCTGCTGTCAAGAAGGGGAATAGCCGTTCAGCCTATCAAACGTCGGGAGAAGAAACGGACAGGGTACCACACGGCAAGGAAACCGACAGCCAGTACCGTCAGGAAAACAATGACAATATCCATGGGGTGAACACTAACAGGGTAAGCATCAACCACGAAGGCACCGGTAGTGCTACCCAGCGCAACGAGCCCGAACTGCTGTTGAAGCCAGCAGAGGAGAAGTCCTATGACGATGCCGACAACGGCTCCTATGGCAGATATCATGCGTCCTTCGAAGAGAAACACCTGTATTATCTGACGATCTGTGGCCCCCAGATTACGCAAGGTCACCACATCGTCTTTCTTGTCAATAATCAGCATGGACAGTGAGCCGATGATGTTAAAGCATGCAACCATGAGAATGAAAGTGAGAAAGATGTAGGCTATGAGTTTCTCTATCTCCATGATGCGGAAGGTGTCTTCCTGTTGCTCAAAACGGTCCTTCACACGGAAGCTCTCACCAGCCAGCCGTTTCATCTCTTTCTTCACGGCATCGAAGTCACTGCCGGCCTTCAGCCGCAGCTCCAGCGACGAAAGCATGCCCTGCTGATCGAAGATGCGGCGGGCAAAGCCTATGGAGGTGATGATGGTTCCCTTGTCGTACTTCGCCTGACGGACACAGAAAAGCACACCCGGCGAGTATAGCTCATCCTCCACAAAGCCTTCCTCGGGCGACGTCATGTCCAGCTGTCCCTCCCGCCTCGGAGCATAGATTTTCAGCGGTTCCTCGTAAGAATAGCCCGTCCCGAGCTGCTCGGCCAGACGGATACCGAGGATGCCATAGTGCATGTCGGCGGCATGGAGAGCGTAGTCACCGTCACCCAACAATATCTCACGGATGTGTGTCAGTTGGTCGAAGTTATCGTCAACGCCCTTTACTGTTACCATGGCCTGGCGTCCATGATAAATGGCCAGCGCCTGGTCTTCTACACATTCCGTCGCCACCTCTACCTGCGGCAACTGGCGGATGCTTGTCAATACGGGGTCGTCCGCAGCCACTGTCTTTCCCGTCACAGGAGTTATCTCTATCTGTGGGTCAAAGGACGTGAAGAATGAAGCCACAAGGTCATGGAAACCATTGAACACGCTCAACGTCACCACCAAGGCCATGGTAGCTACAGCCACACCCACCACGGAGATGCCGCTGATGATGTTAATAGCGTGTGTAGACTTCTTCGAGAAGAGGTACCTGCGAGCTATATAGAAGGGGAAATTCACCGTCTTACTTTTTCAGCAGTTCGTCAATACGGTCAATGTAGTCCAAAGAGTCGTCAATAAAGAATCGCAGTTCCGGTATGATGCGCAACTGGTTACGCACACGCTGTCCCAGCGTAAAACGGATGGACTTCGTATTCTGCTCAATATTCTTAAGAATCTCTTCACCCCGCTCTGAGGGGAAAATGCTCAGGTGGGCAGTGCAGATGCTCAAGTCGGGTGAAATACGGACACGGGTAACGGATACCATTACACCGTGCATGCTACGTGTCTGCTCCTGGAAAATCACACTCAGTTCCTTCTGAAGCAGACGTGCAATCTTGTTCTGTCTTGTCTCTTGCATATTCTATTTTCTTTTATCGGGGCTCAAGACTTCAGCATCTCGAGACAACGAGATAATTTACTTCTTCCTTATTAGCGTCAGTCCGTCGCGCAAAGGCAGTATGACCTGCTCGACCCGAATGTCCTGGGCTATATAGTCATTGAACTGACGTATGCCTTGCGTCTGGTGGTCGCGGTCATAGTCGGGGTCAATGACATGGCCATCCCACAGCGTATTGTCAGCCAGCAGGAACCCGCCGGGTCTGACAAGAGGAAGTACAGCCTCATAGGTCTCTACATAGGTACGTTTATCACCGTCGAGGAAGGCCATATCGAACGTTATGTCCAGCCGTGGAGCTTCCCGAATGGCATCCCCTATGATGAATGTAATACGGTTGGCCAAAGGCGACTGCTCTATCCAAGGCCGGGTAAACTCCTCCTGTTCATCGTTGATTTCAAAGGTATAGAGGTGACCTTCGTCCTCCAGCCCCTCGGCCATGCATAGGGCTGAATAGCCACTGAACGTACCCACCTCCAGAATGTTCTTCGGACGTATCATCTGTACCAACATCTTCAGTAACCGCCCCTGCAGATGGCCACTGGCCATACGGCCGTGAAGCAGGTGAACATTGGTGGCGCGATAGAGCTGGTACAAGTAGTCTGGCTCTGGCTCCGTGTGACTAAGGATGTAATCGTCCAGCGTCATGCCATCAAAGCCTCTATAGCTAACCGGTAAGAGTCCAGGCCGAAACCACAGATGACTCCTTTGCATGCACAGGAGATGAGCGACTTATGGCGGAACTCCTCCCGAGTGTGAATATTGGAGATGTGAACCTCTATGACGGGGCACTTCAGACTACGTATGCAGTCCTGCAGGGCAATACTGGTGTGAGTGTAGGCACCGGCATTGAGCACGATGCCGTCACAGATGAAGCCTACTTCCTGCATTTTGTTAATCAGTTCTCCCTCGATGTTGCTCTGGTAGTAACTGATTTCCACTTCAGGATAACGTGTCTGCAGTTGAGGCAAGTATTGGTCGAACGAGGAAGTACCATAAATGCCGGGCTCACGGGTACCCAGTAAGTTCAGGTTCGGACCGTTGACAATCTGTATCTTCATAGCTTTACTTTTTCATTTTTCACCATTCACCTGAATCATCCCAGGGAAATATTCTCGACCTCCACAGGCTCATGGAGAAATAGTTGGGCAGACTCGCGGAACTTGTCGGGGTTCTCGGTTGTCATGTAATGGACCGATGCTCCCTTGGAACATTGCTGTTCTATCTGAGGATGACGTTCCAGATAGCGAGAGAGGCTATCGGCTACATACTCACTTTGGGGAATGATACGTACTCCCTGAGGCATGTATTTCAGAATCTTCGGCATGAGCAGCGGATAGTGGGTGCATCCAAGAATGGCGGCATCTATCTTCGGGTCAAGACGCATGAGCTGGTCGATGCGTTTCTTCACGAAATAATCGGCTCCGGGGGAGTCTGCTTCATTATACTCAACCAGCGGCACCCAGAACGGACAGGCAACGCCCGATACCAGAATATCCGGGAATAGTTTCTGTATCTCCAGCTTATAGCTCTCACTCTTGATGGTACCCTCTGTAGCCAACACACCGACATGGCGTGAACGGGTGAGCGACCCGATGACTTCTGCCGTGGGGCGGATGATACCCAGCACCCGTCGGGTGGGATCTAATTGTGGAAGATCGTTCTGCTGTATGGTTCGTAAGGCCTTGGCCGATGCTGTATTACAGCCCAGGATGACCAGATGACAACCTAATTCAAAGAGTCGTACCACAGCCTGCCGGGTGAACTCATAGACCACATCGAACGAACGCGGACCATAGGGTGCACGAGCATTGTCGCCCAGATACAGATAGTCGTACTGGGGGAGCACCTGCCGGATGCCATGAAGAATGGTCAGTCCGCCATATCCGCTGTCGAAAATGCCTATGGGGCCTGGGTGCTGTGGAAGGGTCATTCCTTATGGTTCAGACGTTTAACAATCTCTTCATTGATGTCCTCGCCCATCATGGGACTGATAAAGGGACAAGCATTTGCATCGGTGTTGACAATCAGTGCGTAACCACGCTCAAGGCCTACACCGGTCAGCACCTCATTCAGTTTCTCCCGCAAAGGGGCCATAGCCTCCCTTTCCGTACTCTCCAACTCCTTGATACCACGCTCCTTGAAAGCAACGTTCTCCTCCAACAGGCGTTGCAACTCTGTCTGACGCTTCTGAAGAATGGTCTTGGGAAAATCCTTCATTCCGTCAAGGAACTCCTCGTACTTACGGTTAAACTCTGTCTCCACACGCTTTGCCTCTGCCTCAAACTGAGTGCGCATATCATCCATTCGCTGCTTGACAACAGCATAGTCCGGCATGGAGTACAAGGCTTTCTCATAGCTGAGGAAACCAAACTTCAGTACCCGACTTTGTACAATCGTCGTGTCGCTTTGGGCATAAGCCGACAGCGACACGACGGTCATAAGATAGAAGAATAACCTTCTCATCATAAGCGGTGTATTTTTACTTCAGACCGAGTTTGGCCTTCACCTGGGCAGTAACGTCAGTAGAGAGGGTCGTGCTGATGTAGGGGATGCCAGAGGACATATCCATGATGTAGACGTAGCCACCAGCCTGACCAACCTCCTTGATGGCACTGACCACCTTAGCCGTGATGGCCTGCATTTTCTCAGCCGAAGCCTGCTGCAGAGCATGCTGGTTGTCCTGATAGGACTGCTGTATCTTCTGGTACATGTCCTGCAGTTCCTGCTGACGACGCTGCTTAATGTTCTCAGGAAGAGTGGCCTGTTCTTTCTCAAAGGCCTCCCCCTTCTTCTGGAATTCGTCCTGCATGAGTTTCAGGTCGGCCTCATACTGCTTCTGCAGAGCGTCTATCTCTGTCTTGGCAGTAGCATACTCAGGCATAGCCTGGATGACTTCCTGGGTGTTCAGATGGCCGAACTTGGCCTGGGCGTTTGCGGTAGCAAAACCGCAGATAGCGCAAATAGCGCAAACGATAAGTTTCTTCATTGTTGTTCTTTTATTATTACGTTATTATTATTTCAATACCATATGGTTTAATAAGAGTACCCCAGTTTCTGCAGCACTTCGTTGGAGATGTCTATCTTGGGCGACCCAAAGATGATACCGGCATCACTGGCCCGGTCAAGCACCAGCTGATAGCCACGGAGGTCAGCAATGTCACGAATAGCGTTGTACACCTCGTCCTGAATGGGAGTCATAAGGGCAGTGCGTTTCTTGAAAAGTTCACCCTCCGGACTAAAGTACTTACGCTTCAGTTCCGAGGCCTCCTTCTCCTTGGAGACGATAGCGTCCTGACGGGCCTTTTTCTGTTCTGCCGAAAGGAAAACCACCTCATTCTGGTAGTTCTTATAAAGCGTCTGAGCCTCGGTCGTCAAAGCATCTACTTCTGCCTGCCACTTTTTCGACACCTGTGCCAGCTGTTCATTGGCACGTTCGTAAGCGGGAATGTTCTTGAAGATATAGTCCATATCAACCAGAGCAAACTTCTGTGCATGCATCGTTAAAGCCGCTACACATACAACTATTAGCAACAGTGTTCTCTTCATAGTTTTTCTGTTTTGATTCTTAATTTCTTAACTGCTTAGAATTCCTGTCCGAGGATAAAGTGGAAGTTACTGCCACCCTTCTTGGCCTGTGAAGTTCCTTCATAGACGTTGTCAAAGCCATAGGCCCAGTCGATACCCATCAAGCCGACCATAGGCAGGAAGATACGTACACCGACACCGGCCGAGCGCTTCATCTTGAAGGGGTTGAACTTCTTGGCTTCAGTCCAGGCGTTACCTCCCTCCAAGAAGGTTAGTCCGTAGATAGTCGTATTGCCCAGCATGAACGGATAACGCAGTTCCAGCGTAAAGCGGTCATAGGCATAGCCCTCAGAGCCGTAGGGGGTCAGCGAACCATTCTCATAGCCTCGCAGTCCGATGGTTTCCTCTGCATAGCCCGATGAGTAGCCGCTCATGCCATCACCACCCATATAGAAGGTCTCAAAAGGTGACTTCTTGTGCTTGTTGTAAGAGCCGAGGATACCTCCCTCCATACGTGTCATCAGCACGAGGCACTTCTGGCCACCGGTAAGTGGGGTGAAGGTACGGGTCTTGAGCTTCCACTTATGGTATTCAATCCAGCGGTACTTATCCTGTTGCTCCTGCTGATAGGTTGCCGAATTATAGTCCGTAGCCAAATTCTGATAGTCCTTACCGTCAAAGAGCGACCAAGGGGGAGTAATGGTCAGCGAGGCCATGAACTCCGAGCCGCGACGCGGGAACAACTGGTTATCGGTAGAAGTACGAGACAACGTGATACCCAAGTTAAGGTTGTTACAGTTGCCGTTGGATATCAAGAAGTAACGCCAGTCTTTCAACATATAACGCTGATAAGCCAGGGTCGCCGACAACTGGAAGTAGTCGTCGGGCCAGCGCAGACGTTTACCCCATCCTACAGAAAGTCCGAACAACTTCACATACTTGTCGTCGTCAAGATAACTCTCGTAGTTGTTGTAATAGTAGTTATTGTACATCCCATAACCTGAGTAATAATTGTTGATGGAATTCATCCATGCATTATTATAATAGGTACTGGACACGTCACTCTGTTTGGAATAGAAAGCCCCAATATTAAAGGCGTTAGGGCGCTTCCCTCCAAACCAGTTAGTACTATAGTTGGCACTGATGGAGGAATAGTAGCGGCCATTGGTCTGCAGACTGAATCCCAGCTGTTCGCCGTCGCCTGCCGGCAGGATGCCACGATGTAGTTTATTTCGTCCCAAAAGGTTACGCAGGGAGAAATTATTAAACTTAATGCCTACACGGCCGATGATGCCCGTCTGTCCCCATCCGAGCGAGAGTTCCAACTGGTCGTTGGACTTCTGTTCCAGGTTCCAGTTCACGTCTACCGTGCCATCCTCGTAGTTTGGCTTGACCTCAGGAGTGACCTTCTCAGGGTCAAAGTAACCCATGGAAGCTATCTCACGGGCCGAACGCATAAGGGCATCCTTGGAAAAGAGGTCACCGGGCTTGGTACGGAGTTCACGGCGCACCACTTCCTCGTAGAGGCGGTCGTTACCGAAGATACGCACGTTGCTCAGGTGAGCCTGTGGTCCTTCGGTGACACGCATCTCAATATCAATGGAATCGCCGTCGACATTCACATCGGTAGGCTGGATGTTAGAAAACACATAGCCGTTGTTATAGTACCAGTTTCCAACGGCATCCTCGTCATCCGTGAGACGTTTCCTCATCTGTTTCTGATTGTATACGTCACCACGCTTCATACCCAACACCTCGCTAAGGTATTCAGTAGAAACGACGGAGTTACCCACCCATGTGATGTCACGGATGAAGTATTTCTGACCTTCGTCCACCTTGACATACACATTGACATGCTTGTCGTCCACCGTCCAGACGGAGTCTTCCAGGATTTCCATGTCACGGTAGCCCAGCTCATTGTATTTCTCAATAAGCTGCTCTTTTGCCTCCTTATATCGCTCGTCCGTAAACTTCTTCGCCTTCAGGAAGCTGGACAGTTTTCCCGCCTCATGTATCTTACCGAAGGCGCCCTTGGTGAACAGTTTTCCCTTAATCTTGCCATCGGCAAGGTTCTTGTTGCCGTCAATGATGATGCTACGCACCTTCATCTTCTCCTTTTTGTCAACCATGACATCCAGAACCACCTGGTTCTTTCCCGTTACATCATCATTCTGACGGATGTCTATCTCGGCATTCTTATATCCCTTCCCGTCAAAATAGTTCATGGCCACATGCTTGGCCCTGTCCAGCATGTTCGGGGTTATCTGGCTGCCGGTCATGATGCCCAGCTTAGACTCCAAGTCCTCCCGTTCCGACTTCTTCACTCCATAATAGTTGATGGCGCTGACACGGGGTCTCAGGGCAAGATGGATGCATAGGTATATCTTCGACCCGACAATGGAGTCGGCCGTGATGGACACCTTGGAGAACAACCCGTGTTTCCAATAGCGTTTCACTGCCTCGGTAATCTCAGTGCCCGGAACCTCTATGCGCTGTCCCACGGAGAGTCCGGAGAGGCTTGTCAAGACATAGTCCTCATAACCATCAATACCCTCCACCGCCAGTCCGCCAATTTCACACTGGCGTGCTGTTCCGGCATAGCTGATGTCCGGCTTGACGATGACGTCTTGTGCCTTTATGGAAGTGAAGAATGAAGAATGAAGAATGAAGAATGCTGCGCATAGCAACACTCTGTTTCTTCTTCTGTTCTTGCACTTCCACCTTCCGCCTATGATGCTGGCGGTAGCAAACCCTTCATTCTTCATTCTTTACATTTTCATTTTCCACCTGTGCCTCAGTCTTGCCAAAGCGTCGCTGACGCTGTTGATAGCATAAGAAGGCCTTCTGCAGGTCCTGCTCCATGAAGTCAGGCCAATAGGTGTCACAGAAATACAGTTCTGTATATGCGATCTGCCACAACAGGTAGTTGGAAATACGTACCTCCCCGCCCGTTCGGATGAGCAGGTCAGGGTCGGGCATGAAATTTGTCGTCATTCGCTGGCTGACAAGCTCCTCGTTGATGGCACTCAGCTTCAGTTTCCCTTCCTTGACGTCGGCAGCCAGGTCCTGGACGGCCTGGGTAATCTCCCAACGGCCGGAGTAACTCAGGGCAATCACCATGGTCATCGCCGAATTGGCAGCCGTACGCTCTTCCGTAGTACGCAGTTTCTGCTGAACATCGACAGGCAGACGTCCCAGGTCACCGATGACACGAAAACGCACGTTGTTCTTCATGAATATCTGATCTTCCAAAGAAGTCAGTACCAGCCCCATCAAGGTTGCTACCTCATCTTTCGGACGATTCCAGTTCTCGGTGGAGAATGTATATAGTGTCAGGTACTTGACACCCAGTCTCACGCACTCTGCGGTAATGCGGCGTACAGTATCCACTCCCGCCTTGTGCCCATAGGAGCGTTCCAATCCCCGCTCCATGGCCCAACGGCCGTTGCCATCCATGATGATAGCCACGTGTTGCGGGATGCGGGTCATATCTAATGCATTGTCCATCTTGCTTGTATTGTTATTCTATTTTCTTCATTTATTCCCTGTCGTTATGACAAGTCTTGCACTTGGTCCAGAAGTCATAGGTGAGCGAGAGTTGGAGGACACTGTAGCAGTCTGTGTTCTTGAACAGTCCGCTACTCTGGATGCCATAGGGGTCCTTTACTCCGTCAAGCTTATCCGTTCCGGAGAAGTGCATCACCCACTCTGCCGTCAGGTTCAGCCGGTCGGCGACTTTATATTTTACGCCAAAACCAACAGGCAAGTTTAGGGCCACTGCCGACTTGTCCGTCTTCCCATAGCTGATACCCATACCTATACAGACGAACGGTGTGAGGGGTTTTGCTCCCCTATACTCACGTCCTGTCCCATAGGGCCAGAAGTTATACTCATACCGCAGACAGGCATCAACCAGCTTCGTTGTAAAGTCCACCGACTCCTCCAAAGGATATACTGTCTCGACATTGTCCGACGAGCCCTTCAGTTGTCCATAACTTAAGTTCAATGCCCACGCCATGCGGGGATTCATCCTGTATTTTGCCAGCAGCGTTCCCATGGGGCACATCGTACCAAGGATGCTTCCATTGAAGTCGCCCTCGTAGCACACCAGCGCGCCTCCGGCCCCTACTTCCATGCGGTACTCCGGATCTTCCTGAGCCTGTACGGCCACTATAGCCATCGTCAGGCCGAGCACGGCCAGCCACCTTTTCATGTCTGCTATTATCGTTTCTTACTCAGCGCCCCACTTCCAGACGGTATTGTCATCCAGATTCTTCAGCCATAGCGTCCCGTCCTCATCGGTGGCCGCAACAACGTTGTCACTGCTGCGTTCGGGCAACGCATAGGTATTGTTGACCTTCCACGTGATACCGTAGTCACGGCTCTGGTAGACATTGCCGTCGGTGCCCACGGCCAGAACCATGCCATCGTAGTAAACCAGACTGACGCGGCTCATCTTCGGCAGGAAGTACTCACTACCATCACTCACGGGCATGTACACCCAGCTCTCCGGCTGACTATTCTCGCCATACTCAAAGATACGGCGCCATACGACACACGCCTGGTCGTCAGCATCACTACAGCCCACCATCAGCTGATAGTCGGCCTTGTCGACAACAGAGAAGGGGAAGGCCACATAGCCGACAACGTCCGCTGGCAACATATTTGAGTCCTCGCCATCGCCAAGAGGCTGTGAAGCCCATGTAGAGCCACCGTCCATGGACAGGAGGAAGTCAGTATCGGTAGCATCCTTTATCCGGCAGGTCTGCTGTAGAGAGGCAGGAGCACTGGCAGCATCTGCCACAATCCATGCATCGCTTCCCGTATCCTCCTTGACGTTCAGAGTCACCGTATAGTCTCTGGTGGCTGTGCCGTCGGAAGAGTGCACGCGGAATATGCGAGGGGTAGTAAAGTCAATGGAGTCCGTGTTGTAATAGTAACTCTCACCGTCACCTGTCTTTGACACAATCATTGCCATGCCATTGTTCTTCGTTGTAATGGAACATACCACATGGGCTACGTCGGTACCGGCGGGCAGAGCCACGGGATTGGTAATCTCCCCTGTCAGATGGTTGATGTTCATCACGAAGGAAGACCCTGTCAGTGTTACCTTTGTCGTTGTGGTCACTCCGTCTGTCGTTGTCTTGACATAACGGTTCAAGGTCCCCAGAGTAAAGGCTGTGATGGCAGTGTCACTGTAAAGGGTCGTCTCCTCGTCGTCGCCAAGACAAGAGGTCGTCAGGACAGAGGCTATGAGCGTCATGCACAGGGCATGGATAATCTTCTTCATCAGATAAGAATTATGTTTTTGCGTGCAAATTTACTCACAATTCCGCAAAATCCGTCATTTTCGCTCCTTAATTAAATAAAATATATCATAATTTGCCCCATTTTAGGGTTTGGTAACAAAAGAAAAGAGTGTGGCATGACTTCACTCACTCCACACTCTTCTTACTGGACGTTGGTATTCATCAGTGTTATAACACTCAGAATGGTCGCAATCACGACACAAGCCAACATCATGCTTGTCTGTAAATCCATAAACATAATCTTTTACCTTTAAACAATTAACCATAAGTGCAGTCTCACGACTGCCGCGGGTGCAAAGGTAGCCATTCTACAGCCATTTGGAGACGGCCAATGCTTAATAATTGTCAATCTTCAAATGTTTATTGATGTAGGTCAACCGTCAGTTGCCCAGATACTGTCCGATGAAGAAGATAGCCCCTGTAGACTGTTCGCTGATGACGTAGAGGAACGGACGCGTGGCATGGAAGTTCACGCGTCTCGGCTCAGTAGGAGCGACGGACGTAGCCTTCACCATGCCTATCACGGTCACGGCGGCGGCCTCCGTGCCCTCTTCGTCAAGTTTGATGCGGGCCACCTGTTTCATCATGTCTATCTTCGTAGGAACGTCGCAGAAGTATGGGAACTCTGCATCATCAGTAAAGGCCAGAGGCATGCCCAGGCTTTTCATAATATCGTTCAGGCCGACATCTGTTTTGGTTTCAAACCGCGGCAATTTAAGGTCGACCAGTGCGCTGCCAAGATATTGGTACTTCTGCCGCCAGCTCTCACACGTGAGTCCTTCCAGCACTTTCTCCACAGTTTTCCCTTTACGAGGCAAGAGGATGGTCATCGTATAGGCATGGTTGCCGTAGGGCAGTCGAACCACCTGACAGTCTTCGTTCTCGCTGTAGGCGAGTTCCCGTTCTTGATGCATCATCGGCAGTTTGTTCTCCACGCCTTCAAATTCCTCGTCCTTAGTTTCGCTTTTCAGGAACTTATTGGCCCATACGCCCTTGAAGTAGATGGCATTGAGCAGATAACTCACGGCATCGGTATCAAAGGAATTGGTGTCGAGGACCTTTTCCACCATTTTCTCCGTATGGTCACTGGCCCACTTGTTGATAACATCCAGCGTCCTGCCGTCCTTGAAGTTGCGCGACTCGGGGGTGGCATCGTAATAGTCGTTTGCCAGTTTCACGAACTTGGGGTTCAGCGTGTAGTCTTTATTCACGTATACCGTATTGGCTATCATCACCTTCGTTGTGTTGTCGAGTTTCGGGGCCTCCGTAAGCATCTTACGGCAGAAGTCGTTTGTCTCACTGGCTGAAGAGAATCCCAGTACGGTGTTTATCTGCTGTTGTGTCAGTCCTTCAGCGCCATTGTTGAGCATTCCCAGGGCATAGGTGACGCTAAGGGGTGAGAGAACCATGCTCTTGTCCTTCGCCGCCGCACGTATGAGGTTGAAGGCAAAGTCATTGTTCCGTGTCACAAGGGTCTGTTCGCCGCGTGTCAGCGTAATGTCCACGCGCTCATTGTCATCATCTGTGGGGTCAGAGGGTTCCTCCATGTTGTTGTTGCTGTTGCATCCGGCTGCGCCGACGACCGTCATCAGGACAATGGCCAGCCATAAAAGTCTGTTTTTCATCGTCGTACCTGTTTGTTGGTAGGTTTCAGAAGCAAAAATCCTACACACCCTACACCGTACCGGTGCGGATGTGTAGGATATAGGGAAGTAACTTTCAGCCCTTTCCTTACAGTTTCGGACCTGCAGCGACGAGTGCCTTACCAGCCTCGTTGCCCTCGTACTTCTTGAAGTTCTTGATGAAGCGGGCAGCCAGGTCCTCAGCCTTCTTGTTCCACTCTGCTACATCAGCGTAAGTGTCACGCGGGTCGAGGATATTGGTGTCTACGCCCTCAAGCTCTGTGGGAACCTCGAAGTCGAAGTAAGGAATCT